>CALGRN010000085.1 GCA_937880835.1 uncultured Prevotella sp.
ATGCAGGTTGCCGAGAGGCTTTGTCGTGCAATCGACTCTTTGAGATCTGTCTGCAAAGACCCCAAGATAATAATGGCAGGAGATTTCAATGACAACGCATTCGATTCGGCAATGATGAAAATATATTCTCATGGCATGATAAACGCTTCCTGCGATGCAAAGGGAAGCAACGGAGCAGAAGGCACTTACAGATATAAAGGAGAGTGGGAGAGGATAGACCACATATTGATAAGCGGCAATATGAAGCCTAAGATAAAGGATTGTTGGATAAATGATGCCTCTTTTCTTTTGACGGAAGATGAAACGTTTGGAGGTGTCAAACCAAAAAGAAACTACAACGGTTATCGTTATCAGAATGGTTACAGCGACCATTTACCGCTTGTTTTGCGGTTGCACATGCCTTTATGACGTATGTTCATTTTACCTTATATTGTATTGATGATGTTTCATAACACCATTCGATGACAATTTAATGTACTCTTTATCTCTAATATATTAGCACTTTCTATTGTCGTTTAAGTAGGACAATTGATTTCTCAACGTGTTGAAACGAATTTCTCTACACGTTGAGAAACTTATTGCTACTATATATCGACAGATATATATGCTCGGTTAGTAGTATTACGGATATACAGCAACGGCAACATAAAGCTATAATAATCTCCGAAACGATAGCGAGAGATATGCAACTTGAAGGGACGCGCCCTGTGCGTGTCAGCATCGCCTCGTGTGTCCGATAGACATTCATAGATATGAATATTGACTCATGCTGTTTAATAATTCGAGGAGGGTAAATATAACCTTTGAACGGCTATATTTACCCCCCTCGAATTAATTTCGTCGGAACTCGCGCAGTCTATATGCTGTCGAGAGCTCTCAGCTTTTTGTTTTTCAGCGTCTTGAATTGGCTCGGCGTCATTCCGGTTACTTGCTTGAACTGATTGCTTAGATATGCAACGCTCGAATAATTCAGCTTGAATGCTATCTGAGTGAGCGACATTTCGTCGTAGAATATAAGCTCTTTCACGCGCTCTATGCGTTGCAGAATGAAGAAGCGTTCTATCGTCATGCCGGTAAATTCGCTGAAAAGTCTGCTCAAAGAGTTGTAATCGCTGTGCATCAGTGAAGATATGTAGGTTGACAGATTTACAGCCGTATTGTTGTCCTTGTAATGCACAAGTTCTATCACCGCATTCTTTATCCGTTCTATCGTCCGATGTTTCTTGTTGTTTATCAGTTCAAATCCCAGTTCAACGAGAACCTTTCTTATTTCTTTCAGTTTGCTTTCGTCCGTCTGTCCGCTTATCACAGCCGTGCCCAAATCTACGGAAACAACGTTCGCACCGATACTTTTCAGTGCATTTTCCACTGCCGTTATGCATCTGTTGCAAACCATATTCTTTATGTAGAGTGTCGTTTCCATTTCTTTTCTGTTTATTTCCTTGTTATAGATTTAATCCAATTGAAAAGTTCATCGAGCGAGTAATCGCCGCTATGATTACGATTCCATGCGAGCATGAAGTTTACGTTCTTGCCGTTGTTCTGCAATTTCGTGGCAAGATTTATAGGTATGGGGAATGCCGTGTCGCGGTCAATTGCTCCGTGACGGATATACCAATGAGGCGCAGTTTCCGACTTTCCGTCGCCTATGAAGTTCATCGGATTGAGCAGATAGACATTCTTCTTTACTTTCTCCGAAACAGTATTACCGTTCCTTTTGGCAGAATATGCGGTGAAGTTCACGCTGTTTCCGTTCTCATCTCCAAACAAATCGTTCTCCGCACTCTCCGTTTCGCCTGCTATTCCCTTACTGTCGAATGCGGGAACATTCTTCAACGGCTGCTTCTCGGCTATATATTTGAGATACGTTTCCATATCTAAGTCAAGAATATACTCGCCCGTTTCTTTCGGATTATCTCTTCTTCTTACGTTCTGCCTGCTTCCTGTTTTGAGCATCGGAGGGTTCTGTCGTCCGCCGTTTACGGCAGAATTGTCTCCGTTGTTATTATTTGTAATAAGACTGTTTGGCATCACCTTTTCGCTGAAAGTGAAACCAATGTTCAGCGGTATATCTGCTCCCGCGTCTTTTGCAACTTGTGCAGAGCGTATGATTTCTTTCTTGATATAGTCGGCATAGTTGTCTGCCGTCAGCAGAGAGCCATCCGGTTTGCGCAGGTTAAGACTGTTTATGTAGTCTTTAAACATACCTGCCAGTTCGTTGGATATGGCAGCCTGTTCCTCGTTTACGTAGCGCGTGTTGTTGTTCGTTACGCCGTAAAGCCATTCATAAGCCATGTCTGCGTGTTCCAAATCGGTTATGGGACAAAAGCATATCGCAGCAAACACATCGTCACGTTTATCTGCCGCCCCCATTGCTTTAAGGTATTCGTCGTATATCGGGTTGTTTCCTGTTGCCCCGATTAATGCCGACATCGCTCCGCCTGCACTTGTTCCGTCGGTTATTATCATCTCTGCATTGCCCTGCATTTCATTGTCAAAGAGGCGCAGGTAGCGTATTGCCGCTTTCAAATCGAGCAATCCTTTGGGTGCGCGTCCTGTGTAAACTTCTTTCTTTTTCTGCACTATCATCGAGTTGCTTCCACGACTTCCGGGTATCGCAACAACGTATCCTTCCTTCAAAGCACGCCCTGTTGCATCGTCAGGATTAGGAAAAGCAGCTTCCGATGCCATATATCCTCCGATGTAAGTGCGTAGGAATATGGGAGTATTTTGCGTTGCTCCTTCCGGAACGAACACGTTCATATACTGGTATTTCTCATCTTCAACGTTGGTTACAAAGTAGAGTTTGGTATATGCGGTGTATTTCACTTCGTCGCCTTGCGGCATCGTAATAGAACCCTTTATGCCTTTCGATGCGTCGAATTTCAGTTTCTCCTTAATATTGTTTGACGAGCATACGGAAACAGAAATCGCTATTGCCATTGCGGTTAGAATATATTTTCTCATTATGGAAATTGTTTTTATCTTTCGCAAAAGTAATAAAAATATTAATAAACAGGAGCAATAATCCAAACATTTATTGATAATTAAACGAAGTATGGGACAAATTAAAACACAACGTTTTATAAACATTCGTTAGCTGAAACCGCTGCATCGTCAAATCGTAATGCATATAGTTTCATCTTCATTATCATATACCTGTTTTCCGAAACAATAGCTTTTGCATTGCAAAAGGATAACTTTCACCGTGCAAAAGGATAGCTTTTGCAATGCAAAACAATAACTTTGGAAATATGCCTTGTAAGCCGTTTGTTTTCAAGAGTATTAAAGTAAACTTGCAAACTCGCGTTAATACGGAATATATGAAACATTTCTATCGCAATAACATCATGACAAATCATGATGTTTTCTTTTCTTTTTATATGAAACTGCTTTGATTTATGCCTTAATTTTGAAATGTTTATTAATGATTTATATAAAGAATTTGAGGGCAGCCAATAAGCTGCCCTCAACCAACACAAAAACTAAACTAGACTTAACTAAACTAATTCGGGATTTTCACAAATGCCTTATAGTCGGGTGTAAATTTACAACAAATTCTTCAAATGACAACTTTTTTGTTCCGTTTTTTTGATTTCAGCGTATATTTTTTCACAGTTTAACCGATTTTGATAACAGATAATAGTCTAAAACAGTCATTGCAGCCATTGCCTCAACAATAGGAACTGCTCGTGGCAACACACACGGATCGTGCCTTCCTTTTGCCGTTATGGTTGCAGGATTGCCTTCTAAATCCACCGTGTTTTGGCTCTGCAACAACGTAGGTACAGGTTTGAAAGCTACACGGAAGTATATATCCTGCCCGTCGCTTATGCCACCTTGTATTCCACCGCTGTGATTGGTGGATGTCGTAATCTGTCCTCTCTCGTTTTTAAAAGCATCGTTCTGCGCGCTTCCACGTTTGCTTGCACCTGCAAACCCTTCGCCGTATTCGAACCCTTTCACTGCATTTATGCTCAGCATTGCATTTCCGAGAGCGGCATGAAGCTTACCGAACTCCGGTTCGCCAAGCCCTATCGGGCAGCCTTTTATTACGCATGTTATCACTCCTCCAATGGTATCGCCTTCCGATTTTACTTCCTCTATAAGAGAAATCATTTCGTTTGCTTTCGCATTGTCGGGACAACGAACTGCGTTTTGTTCTGTTTTAGACAAATCGTACATGCGATAATCGCCTTCAAGAGCAATGTTGCCTATCTGCGAAGTGTATGCCTGAACGCTTATGCCGAGTTCTTTCAGAGCGAGTTTTGCAAACGCACCACCCACGCAACGGCTTATTGTTATGCGTGCGGAAGAGCGTCCTCCGCCCCGATAATCGCGTATTTCGTATTTGTTATGATATGTGTAGTCGGCGTGAGAGGGACGGAACAATGACTTCATATCATCGTAATCGCGGGTCTGATGGTCGGTGTTATGAACCATAAATCCTATCGGCATACCGGTTGATTTGCCTTCAAACACACCGCTCAACAATTCTACATAGTCTTCCTCTTTGCGCGAAGTAGTGATGCTACTCTGTCCCGGACGGCGGCGTTTAAGCTCCGACTGAATGAAGTCAACATCTATTTCGATGCCTGCCGGAAGCCCGTCTATCACGCCTCCGATAGCTTTTCCATGACTTTCACCAAAGGTTGTAAGGGTAAAAATATTGCCGAACGTGTTTCGCATTGCCGTCTATGCCCGTATATGTGTGATGATATGCCTGCCTGAAAGCGTTGCTCCGCTTTTCTAATGACAATGTCCGCAACCGCAGTTGTCACCGTCTTCGTGGTCGCAGTCGCATCCTCCTCCGCAGCTGCCGCAACCACATCCGTCGCCGCTCATACTGTTTATGAGTTGCTGTATTTCGTCTGCCGTAGCCTCTCTTGATTGTATTATAGTACCCTTGAAATTGAGATCTTTGCCTGCAAGCGGATGATTGAGATCCATTTTCACTTTGTCTTCTGTGATATTAAGCACACGTCCGTAGAACTGGTTGCCGTCTTCGTTCTGTAAAGGAACTGTTGCATCCACATAGATATTATCATGATCGAAGTGTCCGTTGATGCAGAACATTTCCTTATCCAAATCGAGCACCCGCTCCTGTTCATAGTCGCCGTATGCCTTTTCCTTTGTAAGCGTAAAGTCGAATGCTTCTCCTTCCTTTACGTTTACTATTTCTTTCTCAAAGTCTTCGAGTGTTATTCCGAAGCCGCTTATGAAGCAGAACGGTTTGTCTTCCGATGTTTCTTCAACGAGTTTTGTTTCTCCGTCATCCACAGTGTACAGTTTGTAAGACACTGCGATGTACTTATTGTTATTCTTATCCATTTTCTATTTATTATTATTTGGTTATGTCTGCAAAGTTAGTATAATTCGGATATATCGCAAAACAAATGCCGTTAAGATTTTAAAGTTTCGCAATAAAGAGTCTGTTAATACAACATTGGATTAGATTTAATTTATCAAACTCGCGTTAATTTAATTCACGATGCAGAATTATTGCAACATTATATGTCTCTGATAATAATTTTCCGTAATTTTGCATCTATGGAATATATGATTGTAAATGCTGAAAAAAGAATGGCAAGAGATATTGCCCGGCTTATCATGATGGCAATGAATCATGACTGTTGCAAATACTTTATGGGTATCGGACATACGCTTGAAGAGTTCAAGGACATGATGACAAGTCTCGTAGAACGTGAAGATTCTCAATACAGTTTCGTAAATACGCTTGCGGCGACAGACAACAATGGAGACGTAATAGGTATATGTGTGTCGTATGACGGGGCAGAACTTCACAGGCTCAGAAAAGCATTCGTGGAGTCTGTCAAAGCTTGTTTCGGAAGAGATTTCAGCAATATGGACGATGAGACAAGAGCAGGAGAACTCTATCTTGACAGTCTTGCTGTGGACGAAAAGCATAAAAACAAAGGCGTTGCATCGGCATTACTGAAAGCCTCCATAAGCAAAGCGGACGCATTGGGTATAAGCTCTACCGGTCTGTTAGTGGATAAAGGAAATCCCAGTGCCGAGCGTCTTTACACGGCATTGGGATTTGAATATATAGAAGATTCTGCATGGGGAGGACACCCCATGAAGCATTTTCAATTTAAACGAAAATGAAAGTGCGTATTATGTAATAGCATAATATTCCTGCGAGATAACCGGCTAAGGCAATCAGACTTATACGTTTCATATACCAACCGAACGTTATCTTCTCCAAACCCATAACGACAACGCCTGCCGCACTGCCTATTATGAGTATCGACCCACCAACTCCGGCACAGTAAGCAAGCAGTTGCCAGAAGATACCATCAACAGCCATGTCGCCCGTTTGTGCAACAGGATACATTCCCATACAGCCTGCAACGAGCGGAACATTATCGACAATGCTTGATATTATACCTATAACTCCGGTCACGATGTAATGGTTTCCGCCGCTCACATCATTCAACGTAGTTCCCAAAGCAGTGAGAACGCCAATCTCTTCAAGACAAGCTACTGCCATGAGAATACCGAGAAAGAACAAAATGGTTGACATATCGATGCGCGAAAGCAGATTGCTCACGCGCTTTTTCATATCGTCATTGTCATGATGAACGTTTCTATAAAATATCTCCGTCGTAGCCCAGAGCAGTCCAAGAACAAGCAATATGCCCACAAACGGAGGAAGATTGGTCAGATATTTAAATATTGGAACGAATATCAAACCACCCACTCCGAGAAAGAAAATAATCTTTCTTTGAGCGTGATTGAAGTCTAACACCTCGTAATCCGATTTCATGTTCAGTGTAGCATCGGCAAGAGAGCCTTTCAGATACATTTGAAGTATCAGGGCTGGTATTACCATCGATACAACCGAAGGAATGAATATTTCCATTATCACACCTGCTGCCGTTATCAATCCTTTATTCCAAAGCATTATGGTAGTTACGTCGCCGATAGGCGAAAACGCTCCTCCCGAATTGGCTGCAATAATCACAAGAGAAGCGTATATCATTCTGTCTTTATGGTCATGTACGAGCTTTCGCAGTATCATTATCATGACAATGCTCGTCGTAAGATTGTCTAATATGGCTGAAAGGAAAAACGTCATGAACGCAATACGCCACATAAGAGAACGCTTGCTCTTTGTTTTAAGTACGTCGCGCACAAAATTGAAGCCTCCGTTTTGGTCAACTATCTCTACTATTGTCATTGCTCCCATTAGGAAGAACAGTGTAGTTGACGTGCTACCGAGATGTTTCTCTATAACGTTGCCAACCTCGTTGAGCAGCTCTTGTCCTGCAACTCCGGTTATGTAGCTGCCCGGATCGAGCATGAAAAGAGTCCAACATGATACAAACATAAGCAATGCTATGGCAGCCTTGTTTATTTTTGTCAGGCTCTCAAAAGCGATAAGCATGTAGCCTATTATAAAAGCGACGATAATCGCAAGTGTCAATGATGTCATTATAATTTCCGTTTAGTTATTAATAAGCGCAAAAGTAATAAAAAGATCAGATATAAATATTAATAATTGAAGATATTTTTTTATATTTGCGAATATAAATTTCGAAACTATGGACAAGAAGCATTCAAGGGTAGTTGCTGCCGTAATAAAGAGCAACGGCAAATATCTGTGCATGCAGCGGTGTCGCAGCAGATACGAATATATATCCGAACGGTGGGAGTTTCCGGGCGGAAAGGTGGAGCATGGAGAGTCTGATCATGAAACTCTTGTACGTGAAATAAAAGAGGAAATGGATTGGGATGTGTTCGCAGGGCGCAAATTGGGCGAGGTGGAACATGAATATCCTGACTTCCGTGTGTCTCTTGCGGCATATTTGTGTAAAGGCGGTGAGGGCGAGTTTAAAATGCTTGAACATCTTGATTTCAAATGGCTTTCGCCTGCGGAGATGCGTAATCTGAGATGGACAGATGCCGACTTGAAACTCATCGAGAGTGTAGAAGAATTTAAATATTGATGTTAAATATAAGGTATTACAGCCTTTTCCGTTTACAATCGACTGCATTTTTTATACTTCCATTGCATTTGCAGTATCGGTATCATACACATTTCCCGGCATGAGAACATTCGCCTTACGATATTGTTTCCGCGTATAAAAGACCCTGTTTGTATATTGTTGAATATCAATAACATACAAACAGGGTTTCAAAAGCTATCCTTTTACACGCTGAAAGTTATTCTTTTAGGATGCAAAAGGATAACTTTTGCAAGATAAAACAATAGCTTTTGGAAAACAGGATTTATTGCCTTGTCATTTGTGTGTATTTGAATTATTCTTTAACACATGTTCTTTCAAATGATATTTTATATTTTTCCGTATCCTTAACGAATGCTTTCGGCATTTCACGTCAATGAATTTCTCTCAATATATTCAATCATTCTGCTATTTAATCATTGCGAGGAAAGTATCTTCATCTATTATTTCGATGCCCATTTTTTCAGCCTTTTGCAGTTTGCTCGGACCAATGTTTTCGCCTGCAAGTATAAATGACGTCTTTCCGCTTATCGACCCTGAATTCTTTCCGCCGTTGTTTTCTATTATCGTTTTGTATTCTTCACGACTGTGTTTTGCAAACACACCGCTTATCACAATGGTTTTTCCGGCGAGCTTGTCGGTTCTTCCTTCCGTCTGTTCTTCGTCTAATTTCATTTTCAATCCATAATTGCGAAGCCGTTCGACAAGCTCTCTGTTGGCAGGATTTTTGAAATATGAAATCACGCTTTCTGCAATCACGCTGCCTATTCCTTCAACTTCCAAGAGTTCTTCCAATGTGGCGTTCATCAAGGCATCTATGTTTTTTAAGTGGCGGGCAAGCATTCTTCCTGCTATCTCTCCAACGAAACGTATGCTCAATGCGAATACCACACGCTCGAAAGACACCGATTTAGACGCTTCGATACCGTTGACAATGTTCTGCGCCGACTTTTCTCTCGAACCGTCGCCGTTTATGTCCTGCACCGTAATGTCATACAGATCGGCAAAATTTCGTATCAATCCGTTACGGTAATACTCGTCGATTGTCTCCGGACCAAGCGACTCTATGTTCATCGCTTTGCGTGATATGAAATGCTCGATGCGTCCTTTTATCTGTGGCGGACAGCCCGAATCGTTAGGGCAATAGTGTGCAGCTTCGCCCTCGTATCGCACAAGTGGCGTTCCGCATTCGGGACAGTTGTGTATGAATGTCACCGTTTCGGCATCGCAAGCACGCTTTTCGGTGTTCACACCTACTATCTTCGGGATTATCTCACCACCCTTTTCAACATACACGTAGTCACCTATGTGAAGGTCTAAACTTTTCATAAAGTCTTCGTTAACAAGCGTTGCACGCTTCACCGTAGTACCTGCA
>CALGRN010000086.1 GCA_937880835.1 uncultured Prevotella sp.
TTTCAGCCATTTGTATTTCTCTGTAAGTTTCTTTTTTATTGTTTTCGGTTTATCTTTCCCATATCCGGCAGGCGTCAATCGCTCACGCTCTATACCGTGTGCAATAAGATAATTAACAACTGTTTCCGCACGTCTTTGCGACAAACGCTTGTTATATTCTGCGCTTCCTTTATAGTCACAATGGGCACTTAGCTCAATAGTAACATTTGGATTCTCGTTAAGAAGTTTTACAAGCTCATCCAAAGCCTTTGCCGATTCCGGACGAAGAGTTGCCTTGTCGAAGTCGTAGAAAATATTGTCAATAAGTACGGGTGCAGTTATTGAGGCGAGAGGAAACTGCAATACGTATTCTTCCGACTCGCTCACGGTCTCTGCTTTCAATTCTTCCTTATGACTGAGGAAACCTTTGCACGATGCCATTATAATATATTCCACATTAGGCTTTATTACTTGTGTAAACGAACCGTCTCCCTTTACATTAAGTTTGAGGTTAGTGCCGTCGTTTCCTACCATATAAACCTGTGCAGCAGGAAGTTCATACCCTTCCTGTTCATAAACCCAACCTTTGATTGTCTGCACTATTTCCGGATTTTCAAAGCTGTATATATGATCCCAACCGCGTCCATCTCCCCTATTTGAAGAAAAGTAACCACGATTATAAGGACCTTCAAATGTCATACCGAAATCATCTCCTTGCGAATTAAGAGGATAGCCCGGATGTTCCAGATGCCATCGTCTGTCAGCTCCTACTTTTGCTATATATATATCCAAACCACCCATTCCCGGATGTCCGTCTGACGAGAAATACAAATCACCATTAGGACGGAAAGTTGGAAATTCCTCATTTCCGGGAGTATTTATTGGTGCTCCTACATTCTCAACACCACCAAGACCTGCTGCCGTAAGGCGTACTCTCCAAATATCAAGTCCGCCTTTACCACCCGGCATATCGGAAGTAAAATAGAGCCAAAGACCATCTGGCGATATGGCAGGGTGTGCAAAACTCGACAAAGTATCACGTGAAATATCTAACTTTTCTGCTTTTCCCCAAGCAGCATCCGAACGGTTTGACACAACAATAGAAGCATACTTCGGCGATACCGGGTCTGTAAGGCATTGTGTCAAATACATTTCTCTTTGATCGGGAGAGAAGCAACATGCCCCTTCATCATATTTTGTGTTAAGTCCCGACTCTATACTATGGGGCTTTCCCCATTTCCCTTTGTCGTCCTTTTCCGACAAAAAGATGTCTCCTTCCTTTGTCCCTGTTATACCACTCAGTTCGTCTCCCATCGCTTCATTGCGCGTTGAGGTAAAATAAAGCTGCTGATATTCATCGCCTGCAAGCATGGGAGAGTAATCGGCACGACGCGAATTGAACACTTCCATTCTCTTTACGGTATATCTCGATCCTTCCTTTTTCCATACAGGAGCCATTTTTGCAGAATGCAATCCGTTCTTTGCGAGAATGTTTTCAGGCATGGAATCGAGTACCATTTTAAATTCTTGTTCAGCTGTTTTGTATTCTCCGTTTTTTAACAACAACCGTGCATAAGCCAAACGATCGCTTATACTGTCTTGTTTGTATCGTATTACATTTCTGTAAGCAGCAATGGCTTTTTGTGTAGAATTTATCTTCTCGTAGCATATAGCCATTTTCTTAGCTCTCTCTCCACGCTTGTCACGTTCTTTCGGAGATGTCTTCGAATAAGCCTGTTTGAATTGAGTTGCAGCATCATAGTATTCTCCCAAAGCAAGATATTTCTCTCCTTTTTTTAGGTTTTTGTCTATTCCGCACGAAACAAACAATACTGAAATCAAAACTATGAATGCTATAATGGATTTATGTTGCATAAATTTTATGGTTCAATTAATCTTAAAAGATTAACGGTATATATTCTTTTTTATTGCTTAAAAGGTTTTCGGAAGTCGCAACCTTCTTTCCAACGACTGCACCCATAAGCAGTTTTACCCTTTATTATAATCCCCTTATGGCATACGGGACATTCCTTTCCTGATATTTCTTCTTTTGTTTTTTTATCTGTTTTTCTCGTTTCTGTCATTTTTTTTCTCTGAACAGATGTTTTTTTTGCTATCTTCTTCTTTAAATCTTCTTCTGTTGTTATCGTCACATGGCGGTTTGAATTATCGGCAAGCACATCCTTGACGATATCGTTTATTTGTACTTTCAACTCTTCGATAAACTGTCCCGGATCATATTTTCTATGCTCTATGTCTCGCAGTTTCTTTTCCCATATACCGGTAAGTTCACAACTTTTCAGGAGTTCTTCCTTTATTGTGTCTATAAGTTCTATTCCTGTCGGGGTGGCAATGAGATTTTTCCGTTCACGACGAATATATCTTCGTTTGAACAATGTTTCTATTATGTTTGCGCGAGACGATGGTCTTCCTATTCCATTTTCTTTCAATGCCAAGCGCAGTTCTTCATCTTCTACGAACTTTCCTGCTGTTTCCATTGCTCTGAGAAGCGTTGCTTCCGTGTAGAATTTAGGTGGTGTGGTCCTTTTCTCGGTAAGTGTAGGCACATGAGAACCTGTCTCTCCTTTCGTGAATGTTGGCAAAGTACGTTCTTCATCGTCTTTTTTTACGTCTTCATCATCATGCTTATGCTCTTCCTTTGCATATACGATACGCCACCCCGGTTCTATTATTTCTTTTCCGCTTACTTTAAATTCAACTTCATCTACAATTCCCAAAACAGTGGTTGTAGAGAACTTACAATCCGGATAGAAAACACTTATGAAACGTTTTGCAACCAAATCATATACGTTTCTTTCCATATCGGTAAGCCGCTCTGCCCTTACTCCAGTCGGAATTATAGCGTGGTGGTCGGTCACTTTCGACGTGTCGAACACTTTTTTGCTTTTAACGAGCGGCTTGTTCAATAAAGGCGATGTCAGATGCTCATACCCTTTGAGCCCTGAAAGTATCGAGTTACACTTCACAAACACGTCATCACTGAGATACTGCGTATCGACACGCGGATATGTTGTCAGTTTTTTCTCATAAAGACTTTGTATCAAATTGAGTGTTGTCTCTGCACTGTAACCGAACCTGCGATTACATTCAACCTGCAAGGAAGTAAGGTCGAACAAATGAGGAGGTGCTTCCGTACCCTTCTTTTTCTGCACATCGGTCACAGTAAAAGGCTTGTTCGCAATGGTATCGAAAGCCTTTTCACCTTCCTCGCGGCTTGTAAACTTGCCTTTTGTGGCAGTGAAAAGCGTATCGCGATATATTGTTGAAAGCACCCAATACGGTTCAGGCTTGAAACTGTCTATCTCCTTTTGCCGTCCGACAATAAGCGCAAGCGTCGGCGTTTGCACTCTTCCTATGCTCAATACTTGTCTGTTCTGACCGTATTTCAACGTATATAGCCGCGTTGCATTAATTCCGAGGATCCAATCGCCTATCGCACGGCTAAGTCCTGCCATGTATAACGGATGATATTCGCTTTCATCTTTAAGCGAACTAAAACCTTCTTTGATAGCATCTTCGGTAAGTGATGAAATCCAAAGACGCTTTACCGGACATTTCGCCTGCGCTTTCTGCATGACCCAACGTTGTATAAGCTCTCCTTCCTGACCTGCATCACCGCAGTTTATTATGCTGTCGGCAGACTGCATGAGTCTTTCTATCGTGGCAAACTGCTTATGTATTCCTTTGTCATCAATAAGTTTTATGCCAAATCGTTGTGGCAGCATTGGCAGCGAGCCGAGACTCCATCGTTTCCACAAAGGGGTATAATCGTTAGGTTCTTTCAACGTACAAAGATGTCCAAAAGTCCATGTCACCTGATAACCGTTGCCCTCCATGTATCCGTCATGAGAACTTACAGCCCCCAACACACGTGCTATATCTTTCGCTACGCTCGGTTTCTCTGCAATGCAAACAATCATAATCTTATCAATAACCTAAATTTTCGCCTACAAGAATAACAATGTGTCGTTTCTCTGGATATGAATTACGCAAAAAATGAATATAGTTGCAGATGCTCTGTTTTGAATTGCAGTTATGACATATACCGTCTGTCTGGCATGGTGTTTTTATATCAAGGCGAGTTGCGTTGACAGGAGCTGCAAACGAACGTGCACGCACAAGAGCAGCATCTACGTTCTGTACGACCTTGTTCATACCTACAATGAATATCACTTTTTCAGGTCCCCACGTGATAGCAGCCACACGATTGCCATTACCATCGACATTTACGATGACACCGTTCTCCGACATTGCGTTTACACTTGACAGGAAATAGTCGCATTCAAATGCTTTGCGATAAATTTCATTTTTTTCTTTTTCTGTCTTTGCATCATCTCGGTCGAACACTTTATAAAGTCCTTCTTTCAGTCTGTTCGTAAGCCCTGTTTCTCTTATAGACATAGAGCCACCCCACGAGATACTGCTTCCCACAGGTATAAGTTCCAAAACTTTCTCAATCATTTCTTTTGAAGTGGGACAGAAAAACGCTTCGAAATTCCTCCGTTTCAAGTTTTCTATCAGTTTTTTTGCCAACCGCTCGTTTCTTAATTCTATCGGTGTACTCATCTTATTATCATCACAATATAAATAATTTTCGCAAGAATGGATTTTTATATATTTCCATTATGAACAGATACTGTTTAAAAAGAAATAACCATTATTTGACAAGTGCAAATATAAGTTTTTTTTCTCAATCGACAAGATTTGATTCTCCTTTTTCATTAAATTTATATATACAAGGTTTTCAAACATTTTTATATCAATCTTTTATTTCATCAGAAAATATGACGTTATATTTCTCTTAATGATTAAAGAACGAAGAGAAACACCACCTAAATATAGCTTGTGTAGTTATAAAGAATTTCCGAAATTTGTAATTTTGTAAGTTACATTTTATCTTTTATTGATACGAAATAGCACCTTTTTATGGGAGTCTTCCCATATTGACGGAAAAATCTTTTGAGACAACAATAAAGAATAAAACAGACAAAGTTAAGTTATTTTGTCTGTTTTTATTCTTTACAAGAGAACAACCTCATTCTCTTATCATTAAACTCAATATATGAACAACATAATTTCTTTATTTTTTTATCAACAGATTTTTCTTGCACCATCGCCAATAACAACGTCATATACGGAGATTGTTTTTCCATATTTGCCGTGATACTTTTCTTTCGCATCCGCAATAAACTTGTCGTAAATATCTTTCTTTACAAGGTTTATTGTGCAACCGCCGAAACCACCACCCATAATACGACTGCCGGTTACGCAATTATCCTTTGCTATATCGTTAAGATAATCAAGTTCTTCGCAAGAAACTTCATATTCGTTTCTAAGTCCATTATG
The DNA here is from genome assembly GCA_937880835.1 of uncultured Prevotella sp. Taxonomy (GTDB): domain Bacteria; phylum Bacteroidota; class Bacteroidia; order Bacteroidales; family Bacteroidaceae; genus Prevotella. The sequence continues at coordinate 5,347 of CALGRN010000086.1, forward strand.
AGTTTCGTACATTTTCTGTCCTACGGTTTCATAATCTCCCACACTTAAAGCATTGCATACATCTAATACGCGGTCATATTCGCCAAGAACGTATGCAGCACGCTTATAGTCTTCTGATGTGACATCGGTTTTAACAGCTTCCAGTTCATTCCAATCTGCATCGCGTAATGTTTCAAAATGTTTGTTCGTAAACTTGTCTTGAAGTGCTTTTACAACGTTTTCACAACTGTTGCGACGTTCGTTATATGCAGAGGACGCAAGTTCATGTTTAATTTTCGAGTCTAAAAGCACGAGCTTATAGCCGTCAAGATTGAAAGCAATGTATTCAAATTCACGACTTCGGCAGTCAAGACGTATTAGTTTGTTTTCTTTTCCGAATATGCTTGAGAACTGATCCATAATGCCACAATTCACACCGCAGTAGTTGTGTTCGGTAGCCTGACCGGCAAGAACCATGTCCCATTTGGAAATCTTGTTGTCTCCAAACAAGTCGTTTATTGCATAAGCGTAGCAGCTTTCAAGTGCAGCGGAAGACGACATTCCTGCTCCAAGAGGAACATCTCCTGCAAAAGCTGTGTTGAAACCTTTTACGTCAACACCCAATTTCCTCATCTCCTGCACTATTCCATATATATAGCGAGCCCAACTTGTGTGCGGACCTACCGGGTCGTCAACTTTGAATTCCACGCGGTCTTTCATGTTGATAGAGTAGCACATAATAGTGTTGAGTTCGTTTGGACATATCTCACACATGATACCTTTGTTCACTGCACCCGGCAAAACAAATCCTCCGTTGTAGTCGGTATGCTCGCCAATAAGGTTGATACGTCCCGGTGCTGTGTATATATTGCCTGTCTTTCCGTCGAAATGTTTAATAAATCGACTCCTTACAAAATCTATTTCCATAATCGTTGAAGTTAAAAAGATTGATAAATATATATCGGAATCTTTGCCGGTTTGCTTGCGCGTTGATATCCGTTTTTCTTCTCCTACATTACGTTACAATGTCAGTCAACTGGAATATCCTTGTTTACGTTCTTACTTCCTATTATTGCATATATAAGAATGTATGAGATTCCTATTATAGGAACGATGTAAGAGAGCATATAGCCGATATTGTCTGCGATGAAGTTCTGTACCAATGGCAAGACTCCTCCGCCAACAACCATCATCATGAATATACCTGATGCGGCAGCGGAATATTTACCGAGTCCTTCGCATGCTAAGTTGAATATACATGACCACATAACCGATGTGCATAAACCGCATAAAACAAGAAGTAATGCAGCTATCGGAACAGTTACCATTTGGAATGCAGAGCCAGTGAATACCGGCATATACACCGATGTGGACTTTCCTAAAATCATAGCCAAAAGAATTAATCCTATACCAACCAATGATGCTGTTATAACTAATGTTCGGCTTGAAACCTTGTTTGCAATGAGTGCGGCTGTCATACGTCCGATTAGCATAAGAAACCAATATGTGCCGGCAACAAAGCCTCCAATCGCCGCTGCATTGCCGAGAACTCCCGCTCCTTTTACACTTGTATCAGAAATATAGAAATTCAATGTTCCCGGTATTCCGACCTCTACTCCTACATAAAGGAATATAGCTATCGCACCAAGAACGAAATGACGGAATGACCAAGGACTATGTTCAAATACCGTTTCAGAAGTAGTTTTGCCCATTTCCGGATCTTGTATTGGTATGAAGCAGAGTGCGATAAAAGCGAAAGCGAATACCGTCATGGCAATATAAAGCACAAGATTTACATCCACCATCTTTGTCTGTGCAGTAACTGTACCAATAAGAGCACCAACCAACATAGGAGTAAGAGTTCCTGATAAAGAATTAAGAGTTCCGCCAATCATATTCAGCTGATTGCCTTTATTTCCACCTCCGCCTATTAGATTGAGCATAGGATTTACAACCGTATTAAGCATACATACGGAAAAACCTGATATGAATGCACCAAGCAGATAAACGGAGAATCCCATAACACCTAATTCAAAGAAACCGGATAAGAACTGGATGAATACACCGAAGAATCCTGTTGCAATGCCAACAAGAGCTGTTTTCTTATATCCGATTTTTGAAAGCATTTTTCCTGCCGGAATACCCATAAACAGATAAGCTAAGAAATTCATGGCATTTCCGAGCATACCTATTGTATTTGCGCTTTCACTTTCAGAAAAGGCATTTTTCCATATTACTCCTATAGGAGCGGCAAGATTCGTTACAAACGAAATCATTGCAAAAAGAAACATCATTGTTATTATGGCAATGATGTTTCCTTGTTGTTTAATTGAACTATTCATTATTATTTCTTATGTAATTAAGGTTGAGTATATCCAAATTATTTGGCAACTCCAAACTTATACACTGTTTTCTGTTTATACTGGTCCTCCGGTTTAAGAATTACCGATGGGAAATATGTATGATTAGGTGTGTCGGGGAAGTGTTGAGCCTCGAAACATATAGCACTTCTGCGTGAGAACGTAGCACCATGTTGTCCCTTTATTGATTTTTCACAATTATTTGTATATAATTGAACACCGGGTTCTGTCGTATATACTTCCATTGTACGACCACTTTTTGGCTCTGTAACACGTGCAGCAAAGCTAAGTTCGCCTTCTTCTTTCTTGTTAAGAACATAACAGTGGTCGTAACCTGCACCGTTCTTTATTTGTTCATTATCTGCTTCAATATCTTTTCCGACTGCTTTTGGAGTACGGAAATCGAATGGAGTCTCTTTTACAAAACGAATTTCTCCGGTAGGAATGCATGTTTCATCTATCGGCAAATAATAATCAGCATTTATTTCACATATAAGGTCTTCTATTGTCGGAGTAGGATTAGCAATTCCGGTAAGACTGAAAAAACCGTGGCTTGTAAGGTTTATAATTGTCTGTTTGTTGGTAGATGCCAAGTAATCAATAATCAATTCATTGTCGTTATTGAAAGTATATACTACTGTTACTTTCACTTCACCCGAGAAACCTTCTTCTCCATAAGCAGACACATAGTTCAGAGCCAATGTGTTATCACTCATTTTCTGAGCTTCCCATACTCTCGCATGAAATCCCGTAGGACCTCCGTGCAGCGAGTTTTGACCATCATTGACAGCAAGCTGATACTCTTTACCATGCAATTGGAACTTACCTTTGCATATACGATTGCTGTATCTTCCTACTAATGTTGACAAGTGTGGCTCAAGACTGTTGATGTAATCTTGAATACAATCATATCCTTGAATTACATTAGCGAGCTTTCCGTCTTTATCAGGTACCATAATTGCTACTATTGCACCACCGTAATTGGTTATAGCAACTTCATTGCCAACATTATTTCTCAATATATACAAATCAGTATTCTTACCATTGATAGTGGTCTGAAAATTTTCTCTTTTCAGTCCACAGCGATTTTCTGTTTCCATTGTGTTCATCATAAAAAGTGTTTTAATTACTTACTATATATCTGCAAAGTAAATAAAAAAAAACGAAAAAGACAAATGAAAAAGCTAAAAATAAACAGGGTTTAATGTTAAAAAATATTTAAATGCAATGTATCAGAAAGTCAGATACAATATAGCTGCTGCCTCCTATGAATATGAAATCTTTATCGTTGGAGTCATTTAAAGCATTTTCGTATGCTTCCATTACATTTTTAAAAGATTTCCCTTTTAGTCCGAAATGTTTTCCTATATTCATTATTTGATTTTCTGATAAAGACCTTTTTGAACTTGACCGTGTGAAATAATATGTAGCGTTCAAAGGAAGCATAGACATCACGGTATTTATATCTTTGTCATCAACCATACCGAAAACAATTCTCATTGTGTCACATTTTTGCATTTTCAACTGTTCTTTCAAATATTCCCAGCCACCAGTGTTGTGCCCTATATCGCATATTACAGTCGGGTGTATTCTCACTTTCTGCCATCTTCCTTTTAATCCTGTAAGTTTGGAAACATTTGCAAATCCTTTTTTTACATTGTTTAAATCTCGTATTATACCAG
>CALGRN010000087.1 GCA_937880835.1 uncultured Prevotella sp.
CAGCGATGACCTGGATGCCGCGATCGGGATCGAGGATGATGACGAGGTCAGCCTCGCCCCGGCGGATGGGCGCTTCGGGTTTTTGCGCATCCGTCGGCGTGGGGACGAGCGTGAAGTAGGTGTTGGCGTCGAGGGCGCCGACGATGGTGCGGCTCTCGGGCGAGAGCATCTTGTCGACCACGACCACGCGGGTGTTCTTCACCTCCGTGCTGATGGCGAAGCCGAAGATGCAGATGAGCACGAGGGGCATGACGAGGAGGATGAGCATCGTGCGCCCATCGCGAAAGATGTGGAGAAACTCCTTGCGGGAGAAGGTGATGAATTGCTTCATGAGCGTTTGGCTTGTCGGGCTAAGTGGAGGAAGACGTCGTACATCGTGGTGCAACCGAATTGTTCTTTGAGGCGTTCGGGCGAGTCGAGGGCTTCGATTTTGCCGCCGACCATGATGCTGACGCGGTCGCAGTATTCGGCCTCGTCCATATAGTGTGTGGTGACGAAGATGGTGATGCCGCGGTCGGCGGCTTCGTAGATGAGTTCCCAGAACTGCTTGCGGGTGTCGACGTCGACGCCGCCGGTGGGCTCGTCGAGGAAGACGATGCTCGGGTTGTGTAAGATGCTGACGGCGAAAGCGAGTTTCTGTTTCCATCCCAAAGGCAGCGAAGCCACTATCGTGTCTTTATGTTCCGTGAATTTCAGACGTTCCAACAATTCGTCCGTCTTACGCGCAATATCCTCTTCTTTCATGCCGTATATGCCTGCAAACAGCCGTATGTTTTCTTTAACCGTCATGTCTTCATACAGCGAAAACTTCTGACTCATGTAGCCTATGTGCTTCTTTATCTGCTCATATTCGCTGTGAATGTCATATCCTGCCACTGTTCCTTGTCCGCTTGTGGGCTGGTTCAATCCTGTGAGTATGTGCATGGCAGTTGTCTTTCCTGCTCCGTTTGCACCGAGAAAGCCGAATATCTCGCCACGATGTACGGTAAAAGAAATGTCATCTACGGCATTGAACGTGCCGAAAGACTTAACGAGATGTTCCACCTTTATTATATCATTGCTCTTCTGTTCTGCGCTTTTATCATATTCACTGCTGCAATCCTCCGTTTCCGTAATTCTTGAAATAGGCGGCGGACAGAATACTTCCGCAAAGTCGTTGAGTATATTTTTCGGCGTGTTTATTCCCAACACGCGCCCGTTGTTGATGAAAGCAACGCGCTCGCACTTGCGTATCTCGTCCAGATAAGGTGTAGATGCCACAATCGTTATGCCCATTTCTTTCAGCGATTTCAGCATTTCCCAAAAGTCTTTGCGCGATACCGGATCGACACCTGTTGTCGGTTCGTCAAGCAATAGCACGCTCGGCTTGTGTATCAATGCGCACGAAAGAGCGAGCTTTTGTTTCATTCCGCCCGATAATGCACCTGCTTTTCTGTCTTTGAAAGGTTCTATCTGCGAGTATATTGCCTTTATATAATCATATCCTTCCTCAACGGTTGTGCCGAAAAGAGTGGCAAAGAACGTGAGATTTTCTATTACGGAGAGGTCTTGATAAAGCGAAAATCTGCCCGGCATATAGCCCAATATACGCCTTATCTCGTTCATCTGTTTTACGGTGTCAAATCCTTCCACGCTCACGTTGCCGCATTCCGGCAGCAAGAGAGTGGCTATAATTCGGAACAATGATGTCTTTCCTGCTCCGTCAGGACCTATGATACCGAATATCTCACCTTTATTTATGCTTAGCGAGACATTGTCCAACGCCGTCACCGTGCCATAGTGCTTGGATATGTTGTTTATGCAGATAGCATCCATTTCATAACTTCAATTTGCCATACATACCTATTTTTATGTATCCGTCGTTCTTCACAGACACTTTAACAGCATATACAAGCTCTGCCCGTTCGTCTTTTGTAAGAATGGTTTTCGGTGTAAATTCCGAACGCTCCGAAATCCATGTCACCGTTCCTTTGTAAGCTTTTCCTATGTCAGAACCATAATCAGAATAAACCTTCACCTTTTGTCCTATTCTTATGTTTCCCAACTGTGCCGACGTTACATAAGCCCTTAGATACATGTTTTCGGTATCTGCCATTCTGAAAAGAGGTTTTCCCATTACGGCATACTCACCGCGTTCTGTATATTTTTCTATTACCGTTCCGCTGATAGGAGCTATAATCCTGCACTTATCGAGCATGTCCATTACCTGATATTTCTGTATTTCGGCAGTTCCCATCTGTGCATTCAGACTGTTGGTATTGTTTCCCAACGACGACATGACGGCATCTATCTCTCTTCGCAACACCTTTACTGCGTTTGCAGCATCATCATATTGTTTCTGCGTTGCAGCTCCGTCTTTCAGCAGTCCGGCAAATCGTTGCTGTTCTCTTTCCGCCTTTTCAAGTTGTTGACGCAATGATGCCACCTGTTTAGACATATCCGGACGTTGGCTGGCATAAATGTTTTTAGTTGCACCTATCTGCTTTGCTTTAAGATAGAGCTGCACGGTATCGATAAGTCCTACACGTTCGCCGGCATTCAGTCGGCTGCCTTCGTTTACGTCGAAAGAGAGCAGACGCCCGTTCTGTTCTGCCGAAACGGTAACCTCAGTAGCTTCAAACACGCCGGTGGCATCATAGTCTTTCTCTTTCTTTCCGCAGCCTGTCAGCATTGCGATAAGAAACAATACTATGGCTATATGCGTTGTTTTTTGTTTTATGAGAGTCATATATTATTTGTTTATTTGATATTAATCTGTTGTTTTCACATAATTCCCAGAATATATTTCAGGTCATACACATATTTGAGCAGTTCCGTTTCGTGTATTGACTTCTGTATCTTGGCATTGTTTTCGCGATTTATCTCCTGTACGAGATTGTTCACATCTATTATCCCATGTTTCAGTTTCGACTCGGCAGAAAGCCTCACGGAAGAGCGCAGACCTATCATTTTCTCGTCTTCTTTTATCAGACTTCTATACTTCTTTATTTCTTCTCTATGGCTGATGATTTCCATATTGTTGTTGAAAAGGAACACATCACGATTGTTTACTGCCTGTTCCCGTTGCAGGCGCAATTTCTCTTTGTCGTTTTTATATGTGTACAGATTGCTGATGTTCCATGTTATCCTTGCTCCGATAATTCCGTTCAGCGACCAGTTTCTTTTCATTATGTCGCTGAACATGTCGTATCCGGGATAGCCGTAGAAGCCTTGCGCGAAGATGCTTATATTCGGGATGAGTTGCGATTTCAACAGTTTTTCCTGTGCATCGGCAAGTTTCAGATTGGCATCTGCAAGCCTCAGCTCCGGTCGGTTGTTGGTTTCCGGGATGTAAATGTCGTCGGGCATCATCAGATTTCCTATGTTGTCCATACCGCAGAATGCTGCCAGCATGCGCTGCATAGACTCTTTTGCAGCTTTCAGTTCCGTCATCTGTTGCGATGCTCCCAATATTTCTGCCTTCACGGAGTTGACATCGCTCTCTGTGGCTACTCCGTTTTTCAGCATCGAAGTGAGTTTTTCTTCATTTGAAGAGAGCAACTGTTGCAGTTCGCGGTTTATTTCAATTCGGCTGTCGATGAGCAATATACCGAAATAAAGTTCATTTATCCGTCTTCTCACGGCGTACATATCAACCTCGTTTTGTGTCTTCTGTACTACTCCTTGAAGAAAGGCTGCATCTTTCCGGTTTTTTATTCTTCCACCGTCATACAGCATCTGATTTATGTCAACACCTATTCTGTATTGGTCTTTTTTCAGCCCTTCGACATTTTGTCCTGCTGCCGACATCATATTTCTGAAACTTTCGGGCAGTGTTGTCACATCGCTTTGAAGGGTTGCCTGTGCCACTGCCGAAATCCGCGGAAGCCACCCTTTGCTTATGTTATCAAGCGTGTAGTCGGTGGATTGATGTATAAGTTCGTATTTCTTTATCAGAGGATAGTTGCGCAATGCTGCCTCCTGACAATCGGCAAGGGTAGTCTGTGCATCTATACATACGGGCATCAATGCCATTATATACATAATAAGGTATATTCTTAGTGCTGTTTTCATAAGTCGGGTTATCAGATGTGTTCTATTTGCAAATATAACATCCCTGATATTCAGCTTTTAAAACAGTTAAAAAGTGTTTCGGAGAATTATGATTGTTTATTTCGAAATGATTTTAGGATTTTAAACCATATCAAAAGGATAACTTTTGCAGTATGAAAGTTATCCTTTTGAAAGCTGAAAGCTATTGTTTTGGAGTGTAAAAGGATAGCTTTTGAAAACCCATTCATAAAGTCTTGATTATCAGCAATATGCAAAACACTCTTCGGCATGTGTGTTTTTCAGGTTTATAAAATGCCTTTCAGATGTTGAAGACGGACGTCCTTACAATGTTTCTTTATGCTCGTTTCATAACAAAGGGAAAGCATTTTATAAGCAAAAAAATGTTGATGATATGCGTTTTCTTAGGTTTATTTCGTATTTTTGCATTCCGACAGAACGATAGTGTTAACATCCGAAAACGCAGAGAATATGCCTTAATGTGGCAGAATGCTCATAGTTTGAAGACAAAAAATAAAGACATTGAATTTTCCTCTATTCATAGCAAAGCGCATATACAGAGACAACGGCGACAAACGGAAGGTGTCGCGCCCGGCAATACGCATAGCAACGGCAGGCGTTGCGGTAGGATTGGCAGTGATGATAGTGTCAGTTTGTGTGGTATTGGGTTTCAAACATACCATAAGAGATAAAGTTATAGGTTTCGGAAGTCATATAGTAGTGGCTGATTTCATGACGCTAAACTCTTCCGAACAATATCCCATACAGATGGGCGACAGTATGCTGAACGTGCTGAAAAAGATTGACGGAGTGAAACATGTGCAACGATATGCAATGACACAGGGCATATTGAAAACCGATTCCGATTTTCTCGGCGTCATGCTTAAAGGCATCGGACAGGAATACGACACGACTTTCATACATAAAAACATGGTGGAAGGAGCGTTTCCGAAATTCGGAGACGATGCCGCTTCAAACAGTATAGTCATCTCCAAGATAATGGCAGACAAGCTGAAACTGAAAACCGGCGACAAGGTTTTTGCATATTTCATTCACAATGACTTGCGTGTCAGACGCTTCAAGATAGCCGGAATATATCAGACAAACCTTAAACGGTATGACGAGAGTGTCTGCTATACGGATATATATACGGCAAAAAGACTCAACAGTTGGGAAGAAGATCAGGCAAGCGGAGCAGAAATGACGCTGAACAACTATAACAGACTGGATGAGGTTGCAGACATTGTGGTGAGTAAGGTAAACCGCACTGTTGACAAGTATGGAGAAACTTATTCGTCGCAGACGATAGAAGAAGCAAACCCTTCTATATTCTCGTGGCTCGATTTGCTTGACATGAATGTATGGATCATACTTGTTCTCATGATGTGTGTTGCTGGATTTACCATGATTTCGGGACTTCTAATAATAATATTGGAACGCACCAACATGATAGGCGTGCTGAAAGCATTGGGCGCAAAAAACACCGTCATACGTCATACGTTCCTTTGGTTTGCGGTGTTCATAATAGGCAGAGGGCTTGTTTTAGGCAATCTGATAGGCTTGGGTATTATCGTTTTGCAGCACTATACCGGGCTTATAAAGCTTGATGCGGCTACATATTATGTGAGCACAGTGCCGGTGGAACTCAACATTACCGTCATTGCCGTGCTTAATGCAGCCACGTTGCTTATAAGCATTTTCGTGCTTATTGCACCGAGTTATCTTATCTCACGCATCAATCCGGCTAAATCAATGCATTACGAATAAACTGTATGAAAAAGGCGATAATAATAGGTGCATCTTCCGGAATAGGTTTCGAGGTGGCAAAACTACTTATAAACAAAGGTTGGAAAGTGGGTGTGGCAGCACGCAGGACAGAACTTCTGCTCGCGCTTAAAGATATTGCTCCCGACCGTGTTGAAACAATAGGACTGGATGTTAATGATGATAATGCTACGCAAAAACTGCGACAATTTATTGACAAGACAGGCGGAATGTCGCTTTTCATATATTCTTCGGGAATAGGAAAGCAGAACAGAGACCTTTGCCCGGATATAGAAATGGATGTCATGAAGACAAATGTAATGGGATTTACGGCAATGATTGGCGAGGCATACAGATATTTTTCAGAGACAGGTAAAGGTCATATAGCAGCCATAACGTCTGTTGCCGGGACGAAAGGAATAGGTGCTGCGCCTGCCTATTCTGCATCGAAAGCGATGCAGAACACTTATATAGAAGCTCTCGAACAGCAAGCCAACATGCGCGGTTTGGATATTTCTTTCACTGATATACGTCCCGGTTTTGTCGATACTGATTTTATAAAAGGTGGTGAAAAATATCCTTTCCTCATGAAAACGGAAAAAGTTGCCGCAAAGATTGTTACGGCAATAGAAAACAAGAAACACGTATGTGTAATAGACGGGAAATGGAATGTTATAACATTTGTTTGGAAACTGATACCTAAATTCATATGGAGACGCATGAAATTGTAAAGTAAATCTGTTTTTCCTTAATTTTACCACAATAATAACAATTTGCACTTGCTAATTTAGTAAGCATCAGATTTTTTACCTACATTTGCAAAATCAAAATCAAAGTTTCGATATATGATTATAAGAAAGTCCTTTATAATTACTTTATTGTCAGTCATATTAACAGGTGTGATTTCTTCTTGCGTAGGTGAAAACAAAAAGGGTTCGCATGCAGTAAAGGGCAACGACATTACGTTTGACAGCGTAGTGGTGGACACAGTGGCCTTTCTTCTCGACAAGAAAGACTCTCCTTATTGCTCCTTACGCATATCTATGCAGTATGCAAAAGGCAAGAATGCAGACGCTATCAACAACTCCATTCTCAGATGCGGAATACTCGCACCGGACTATTTTTCTCTCACCGACAGGAAATTGGATATCAAACATGCAGTCGATTCGTTCGTGACTACGTACATCGCCGACTATAAAGAGTCTTACGGCGATATATACAAGCAAGAGCCTGAAAATAAATCGCTTAACACAAGCTATAATATAACGGCAAAGGCGAATGTAGAGAAGGAAGGACTTATAGCATACACGGCTGATATCGTGAGGTTCGATGGAGGTATGCACGATATAGAACAGACGATAGTGCGCAACATCGACATTGCAACGGGAAAGGTTCTTATGCTTAAAGATGTATTTGTCAAAGGCTCGGAAAGACGTTTGTCGGAGGCGATAGTAAAACAACTTGCGGAAGATAAGAACATGGAGGGCATAGAGGAACTTAACAAACAATTCATATTCGCAGGTATAGAACCTTATGCTTCGGAAAACTTTATTCTCGGAGAAGATGATATAACGTTCATATATTGTTCTGACGAGATAGCACCGCACGCATTGGGTGAGATACGCGTAGTGATACCTTACAATGACGTAAAAGAACTTATGATAAAATGAAAATAATAGAGAAATATTTCCCGGAGATAACTGATGTGCAGCGAGAGCAGTTTGAAAAGCTCATGCCGCTGTACTCTGAATGGAATCAGAAGATTAATGTTATCTCGCGCAAAGACATAGACAACCTGTACGAACATCATGTGCTGCACTCTCTTGCAATAGCGAAGGTGCTCCGTTTCAAAGCCGGAACAGACATACTTGACTTCGGAACGGGTGGCGGTTTTCCGGGAATACCACTTGCAATAATGTTTCCTGAATGTAATTTCCGCCTCATTGACGGTACGGGGAAAAAGATATTGGTGGCTACTGAGGTTGCCCGAGAACTTGGTTTGAATAATGTAGAAGCGTTGCACAGACGTGGCGAGGAAGAGAAAGGCAAGTTCGATTTCATCGTAAGCCGCGCAGTGATGCCGCTGCCCGATTTGGTGAAAGTGGTAAGAAAAAATGTATCGAAACATCAGAGAAATGCCATGCCCAACGGAGTGTTGTGCCTTAAAGGCGGAGATGTAAGCGCGGAGGTAAGTCCTTTCCGTCGTCTTGCACAGACAAGCTATGTAAGCAGTTGGTTCAAAGAAGAATGGTTTAAGAAAAAGAATGTAATATATTTGCCGATATGATAAAGATACAGAGATTTGTTTACAATATGATAGAGGAGAACTGCTATGTTGTCAGTGACGAATCCGGTGAATGTATGATTGTCGATTGTGGCGCATACTATCAGGAAGAACGTTCCGCAATAGTCAGATATATACGCAAAAACGGACTGAAACCAATGCATCTCGTATCTACTCACGGACATATCGACCATAACTTCGGCAATAATACCATTTACGAGGAGTTCGGATTAAATCCCGAAGTGGCTGTCGGCGACAGGGAGTTGATGGATAATCTTTCGGCACAAGCAGAATCTATATTAGGCATACATACTGATTTTGATATGCCAAAAGTGGAAAAGTGGCTTACGGAGAAAGACACGATAGATTTCGGTAGCCATTCATTTGCAGTAATAGAAACGCCCGGACATACGCAGGGTGGCATATTTCTATATTGTAAGGAAGAGAAAGTTGCATTCTCCGGCGATACTCTTTTTCACTATTCGATAGGCAGAACAGACCTTCCGGGAGGCTCTATGTTTCAGATAATACATAGCTTGCGTATCATATCTCAACTTCCCGACGATACCGTTATACTTCCGGGACACGGCGAGAAAACCACAATAGGAACGGAACTTGCCGGAAATCCGTATATGGAAAGATAGAGAAAGAAGGTATACTGATGAAATCAAGCGAAACGAATAAGGCTGAAAAGATAATACTCGGTGTTGATCCGGGAACAAACGTAATGGGTTACGGAATTATAAAGGTGACAGGAAACAAGGTTTCAATGGTTGCTATGGGCGTCATAGACCTGCGGAAAATCCACGATCCGTATCTGCGCTTGGGAAAGATTTTCGACCGTATCACGGGTATAATAGACGAGTTTCTGCCAGACGAAATGGATATCGAAGCTCCTTTCTTCGGCAAAAACGTACAGTCGATGTTGAAACTCGGAAGAGCACAGGGCATTGCGATAGCGGCTGCAATACATCATGACATACCCATACACGAATATGCTCCGCTAAAAATAAAAATGGCGATAACGGGACGCGGACAGGCTTCTAAGGAGCAAGTGGCAGGAATGTTGAAACGATTGTTGAACCTTTGCGACGACGACATGCCGCGATTTGCAGATGCGACAGATGCACTCGGAGCTGCTTATTGCCACTTTCTGCAACAGGGAATACCTGATACGGCTGTTCATTACAACGGATGGAAAGATTTCGTAAACAAAAATAAAGTTAAGGTAAGGAACATATAATAAGAATATTAATATAAGAATAAAATTGAAAATTTAAGAAACATGAAAAAGATTATCATCATTACTGCATTCATATTCGCGGCTGTTTTGAGCGTGAATGCTCAGGAGGTATATAAGGAAATACAGCGTATGGCGAGAGAAGTTGTTAACGACAAAAGCAAATCGCTATATGAACGCAAGATTGCGACATTCAAACTGGACGAGCTGGATTACATGGCTATGAAGTCGAAAGAATTGATGCCTGACAGTTCTGTGTATATGCTTGACGTTCAGGCATACAACATGTACGATTTCATAGACCTGCTTAACTATCGCTTGGAGAATGCCAAGAAAGAGAAAGATAAACGCAGAATAATACAGATTTTCACGGATGCGTCTATACATAATCCACGCTTTTTCGATGATGATACCGAGCTGATACACGCTTATTACAACAATCCGGATTTCGTTACACAGTTCTCTCTCGATACCGATTGGGTGAAAGCAGTAGCAGAGGTGAAAGAGGTTCTGCGTAAAGAGTAATACCTAAGATCGATTTAAAAACTTATTAAGCGTCATTTTCCTGTCGCTCTAATCCTATTTAAGGTCTGCATATAAAAGTGCAGACTTTATGTTTATGCATACCGCGGATGCGATGACTATATGTGATATACTAATGCATATGGACTAAAAGATAAATCTACGGAAGGTAAAAAAACAATCCCAATAAGGATGACGGATATAAAGGAATGACAAGACTTAGTAGATATGAGTATTTAATACAGCATTCTTCCAAATAGGTGAAATAAAATTGCGAAATGAAGATAATTCAATAAAATACTAACTTTAGATGGATTATATTAATGATCATTCTATTTGTAGAGATACCTTTCCTTCGTTTTATTTCTTATGCTACTATAGGTAACAAAGAGAATCTTGTTAGGATATTCTATGAATCACCGTTCCAAATAATCTTTGGACGTACAATAATTTGCGTACTAATAGTAGTGCCTATTACAAGTATCGTGTTATTATGTTTTAATTATGCTTTTTCCATCAAAAATAGAATTATAGACTTTGTGATAAATCTTCTATTGGCAGTTATTGCTACGATGATTATTCTTTGTATAAAATTCATACACTATGGATATATTTAATTTTATAGAGGTTAGTAATGGCAACGTGGATTTTCTAAATATAGTTGATTTTGATACGAGGGTATTCATCATTACCCCCGCAAAAGATTCAATAATTTTGTATCTTTCAGATAATCAATAAGATAAGAAAGAATAAAGGATAAAAGGGTTACGAGTTGGAAACGAGCGAGTTTCTTTCTCTTTCTTTATTCTGCAATGCCTCAAAGAACACTTGATTTATTGCTGCAAATATAATGTTTTTTAGGAAGAACGATTAACTTCGACGAGGAAAACATGCTTAATAAAAAATCATGAGTGGTTTTATTGCAAATACAATAAATCTTATATATCTTTGTAAAGTGGAATATATGTCAATATAAATACTCATGTTTTGATTGCCAGGCATATACAGAAGATGATAGTCTATATGGTCGTCCAAGTAAATGCCAATTCTCCACCTCGTCAAATCAATGGAAAAAATAATTTCGTTTCTAATATGAATAATTTATTTAATTACCTCAACAACAGTAAATTTATTTTCGTGTGTTTACTCTTGTTTTTGTGTAATGAAATTTGCTTTTCACAGACAAACGGCACTTCTATTGTACAATATAAGGGGCGCATTGTGGATTCCAAGACAAGCGAGCCTCTATCTGGCACAACGATAACATTACATTCCCTTGACGGGATTTTGCTTGCCGGGACAGTCTGTGACGAGAACGGAGACTTTGAGATAGAATGGCAACGGAAACAGGAAAGCCCCAAAGATTCGTTAGTGCTGCTTTGCAGTTTCATGGGATATGTAACCAAATCCATTCAAGTGCCGATATCACAATATTACAATATAGGAGAGATACATCTTGAAGAAACCCAATTGACTCTTGATGAAGTTACAGTATCTGCGCGTCGCTCTCCTTTAAAATTCGACAAAGGCAATTATTTGGCAGCTGTGGCAGGTACTTCTCTTGCAAAACTCTCTTCTGCAAATGATGTCCTTAAAAGACTCCCTTTGTTGTCTGGTGATAATGGCTCATTTTTCGTTCGGGGACGTGGACAAGCCATTATATTCATCAACCGAAGAGAAGTGAGAGATCCTTCCGAAATACAGAATATAGATGCATCGCAAATAGAGTCTGTCAAAATCATCACAGACCCGGGAGTAACCTATCCCATAGGAACAAAAGCTGTCATTGAACTGACGGTAAAACGATGGTATAAAGACCATCTTGGAATAACCTTTGAATCTGAAATTTATCAACGTCAAAGACTATCCCAATACTATACTTTACGCACGAATTACTCAAAGAAAAGACTATCCTTGATTACTCTCCTAAGAGTGGCAAACCCCAAGTTTGATCCCGAGACAGACATCGAATATACTGTGTATAGACCAAAGGGGGAGTTATCTTATAATGTTACGGGAAAATCCAGACAGAATAATTTGAGATACTCGTTTGACACAGGCTTAAACTATGACATTAACGATATGCAATCTTTGGGATTTTACATGAGTGCCTCCATAAGTCCAAAACAGACGTCTTTCTATGATAATACATACAGCAAGGACAATGCAGAAATAGGCTCTCATGCCTCAAAAAACAAATTGGAAAATCATGGAATAAATGGCACTTTTTATTATATTGGGAAAATAGCAGGAATAAACATAAACTTCCAGAACTATCTCTATCATTCATTGAGCAAAGGGAATCAGTCGCTTTTCCTTGACAATGACAATTATTTCAACATGGACAGCAAGAACGAATCTTTTCTTTACGACTCCAAATTGGAATTGGGAAGTAAAGGGCTTTGGAGAGGAGATATGTTATATGGCATTCAATGGACCTACACGAGGAGAAAAGACATTTCAGATGTTCTCGAAGGGGATGTGAACAACAGCAACAGTCTAACCGTGCAGCATCTGTTAAGTCCGTTCTTCTCATATAATTGGAGTTACAAAAATCTCTATGTTTCCACAGGCATACGCATTGAATGGGAAAAAAGGCATTTTCCAAATCAGAACAATTCGGACACCAAGCAGTTTTACTATAATCCGAAAATTGGAATCAGTTATAAATTTTCAAATGGCTTAGGTGCAAGTTTCAATTGGCAAACATTCACCTCTCGCCCGCAGTATTTTGTGCTTTCCGGAATATCCTCAATGGTCTATCCATTTTTGTACAGCACAGGAAACGCACAACTGAAGTCCACACAAAACAACAACTTCTATCTCAACATTTCCTATAAGGAATTGATTGTGCAGTTAAAGGCAAAGCATATACGGAATGGTATTTCTGTATATTATAGCTTTGACGATGAGTCACAAGTCATTAAAAAAACATTTGAAAACACACCCACCCATTGGGAATATGGCATGGCTACCATCTATCAGATAAAACCTTATCATTTTTGGACTATCGACCTGTTTGGTGAGCTGTCGTATAGCTCCTTTGGTTTTGGCTATGAGCCAAAGAGGGATTATTTCAATAAACCTTCCTATTTTATCGATATTACCAACAGATTTGATTTAGGCAATGGGTACACCCTAAATTGCTATACAAGCTATTCAAGAACACTCAACGGAATAGAAGAGTCGTTGGGAACAGGGGGCATATCGGGGTCGATAAATAAGTTTTTCTTTGACAGAAAGATGTATCTTAGCCTTAATATTGGTCAATATATTCAAAAACGAAACAGAATGCGCACTGCTGTGGATAACATCCACATAAACCAACTATGGGATACTTCCAATAGATACATAGGAATGACGTTCAAATATACATTCAATACAGTATCTGTCAAGAACAAGGCTTCACAAGGGAACAATAGCGAGATTCGGCGTTTTTAATGGGCTATGATCTAAAGTTGATTATGTTATAATACGTATATTTAATATAGAACTTATGTAATAGTGAATATATAAGATTGGAAATGATGTTGTAAATAATAATATACCTTGCATGCAATATGTTAACATGGGGTCAGACGGATTGCAAATGTACGGCAATTCAGTGGCTGACGAGATTTTATAGTAATTTTAAAAGCACAGATTAACGTGGGTTCATCGAACTCACGTTATCTTATGTTTACTTGGTACAGCGTATTTGCAATTACTGATACAGTGTACCTGCAATCATTATTAAAGCGTACTTGCAATCATTAATACAGTGCACCTATAATCGTCTCATTGCAGTGAGATATTTTTCTCACTATAATGAAACAATTGTTTCACTGCTGTGAGACGACAATCGTTCCTCTGCAACGATAATTCAAATCCTTAGTCTGTCCATATTAAAAGTATAAGGAGAATGCACCTGCGCATACGGGCAGTGAGATTTGAAACCGTTCATCTGCAAGCCAATGGTATCTGACGCATCATATGTTCATATCTGCGAATGTAGGGACACACCCTGTGCGTGTCCGATAAATGTAAAACAACACTATCTCGTATCTAAATGTTTCGCCATAAAAACCGTACTATAAAACAATAGTAGCATTGTTATCCGGTGTATTGATAAAAGATTTTCGGTATAACAGTTTTATATTGTTTCCTGATTGTGAAACAAACATTCTATATCCTCAAATTAAGACAAAAGCCGCATTTTTTCACTAAAACAGATGTTGATATAGATTTTATTTGCTATCTTTGCAACCGCAATAGGTTCACTAATGCGTGATTAAAAAGGGAATCAGGCGAAACTCCTGAACAGTCCCGCTGCTGTAAACTGTTATTATCGGGTTGAACAAAAGCCACTGAACATTCTCGGGAAGGCGTTCGATACCGGACAGTAAAGTCAGAAGACCTGCCATTGCAGAAATACTTCTCGCAGTTTCGAGGAAAGACTTGCAGGAATAATACGTATTTTATTATTTAGGAATAATCATCACTCGTAACTCTGTATTCTGCCGGAAAATCATCCGATAATGACAGAATTATGAATTTGTTTTATGAGAAACAATACATAAAGAGTGTGACAATATCATATCCGTTTACGTTTCTGAGACAGAAAGAATGAATGGTGTTACAATGAGCAATAGTTATAATTCACGTTTTTGACATCTTGTCGTAAAGGTGGTATCGCAATGAAAACAAACATATATCACCAACGACGAGTGTCATCAACAATATCTAAAAATACTTACTATAAACAAAATGAAAGTCTCCCGACAACATTATGCTATCGGGAGACTTTCATTTATAATTGCAATTACTGTTTATTTCGGCAATAAATCAATCTTCTTCTTCAGCCAATTCAGCTTCATGCTCTTCGATAAGCTTGCCCTGAATATCGTTAGGAACGAGTTCATAGCTTGCAAACTTTGTAGTGAATGAAGCACGACCACCGGTGAGAGAACTCAATGAAATAGAATAATTGCTGAGCTCTTTCAATGGAATCTTGGCTGAAAGTTTCTGATAACCAGCCTCGCTGTCCATACCCATTATGAGTGCACGGCGTCCTTGTAAATCGCTCATTACGTCGC
>CALGRN010000088.1 GCA_937880835.1 uncultured Prevotella sp.
GATTTAATTATAACTCCTAAAAATTGTAAAGTGAACAGACACGCAATATTGTTGTGAATACATACAGGCACGTGGTAATTCGGACACGCATCGGGCACGTCCCTGCATGCAGGATATAATATATACATCACCAATCTGCATGTAGGGACAGACCAGGTGTCTGTCCGATAAATGCAGAACAGCACCGTCTCGTATCGGTATGGCTACTAAAACGTTTTGCCATATAAACCATACTATAAAACAACATGCGATATTCATCAATATTATAGAAAGAATTATAATTAGTCGAATTCACCTTAATTATATATAGAGAGAAATCAAAATGTTAAACATACAATGCAATCTTATCCGCCAAGATTGTCATGCATGAATCCGTGTTCGGCAGAACTTTGCGGACGTTTTGCAACACATCTGAAAACGACTGTATTTTTAAAGCATTCCGAAAGCTATTGTTTTGCACTGCAAAAGTTATCCTTTTGCAGTGCAAAACAATAGCTTTTACGATGCAAAAGGATAACTTTTGAAATCAGACCGGATTTCGGTTGCCGTACGGCATGACGGAAAGCACGTCATCATATCCGTAGAAATAAAAAACAGCCGGCATAATCGCATGGTGCGATATGCCGGCTGTCAGGTTGCAAACCCTTTATTCTTTTATTATCAGAAGAAAACTCCGTTATTACAGTTTCGGACCTGCTGCCACGAGAGCTTTACCCGCTTCGTTTCCTTCATACTTCTTGAAGTTCTTTATGAAACGGCTTGCAAGGTCTTTTGCTTTCTCCTCCCACTGCGCAACTTCCGCATAAGTGTTACGCGGGTCGAGTATGTTAGTATCCACACCTTTCAACTCTGTCGGGACAACGAAGTCGAAGTAAGGAATTGTTTTTGTTTGTGCATTATCGATAGAATGGTCGAGAATAGCATCTATTATTCCTCGTGTGTCGCGTATGGAGATACGCTTTCCCGTTCCGTTCCAACCCGTATTAACCAAGTAAGCCTTAGCTCCGCTCTTCTCCATGTGGCGCACAAGCTCTTCTGCATACTTGGTTGGATGCAGCTCGAGGAATGCTTGACCGAAGCAAGCGGAGAAGGTTGGTGTCGGTTCAGTTATTCCGCGCTCTGTTCCTGCAAGCTTTGCGGTGAAGCCGGAGAGGAAGTAATACTTAGTCTGTTCAGGCGAAAGGATTGACACCGGAGGCAATACTCCGAACGCATCTGCACTTAAAAAGATTACTTGTTTTGCCGCAGGACCGTGAGAAATCGGTCTTACGATATTCTTTATATGGTATATCGGATATGAGACACGTGTGTTCTCGGTAGTGCTCTTGTCTGCAAAATCAATCTTTCCGTCATTGTCCACCGTTACGTTTTCAAGCAAGGCATCGCGTCTTATTGCTCCGTAGATGTCGGGTTCTGCCTCCTTGTCGAGATTGATAACCTTTGCATAGCATCCTCCTTCAAAGTTAAACACGCCGTTATCGTCCCATCCATGCTCGTCGTCACCTATGAGTTTACGCTTCGGATCGGTAGAAAGCGTTGTCTTTCCAGTACCCGACAGACCGAAGAAAACAGCTGTGTTCTCACCGTTCATATCGGTGTTGGCAGAGCAGTGCATAGAAGCCATGCCCTGGAGGGGGAGGTAGTAGTTCATCATGGAGA
>CALGRN010000089.1 GCA_937880835.1 uncultured Prevotella sp.
GGAAAACTTTATCTTAACGAAGAGGGCAACATCGAATTTTCGCCTTGCGAGGCTGGTATTCTGACGCCTTCTCTGTATGGACTCTCGTCTTTTGAAATGCTGCCGATAAGCGAAAGTGCAGGAAATATTGTCCAATCGGATGTGGAAACGGAGCTTGCAGAAACAGATGAAACACCTGAAAAGATTTCGGAAGAAAAAGATATTATAAGCAAGGGTATAACGACAGATGAGAAATCTGCTGCGCTTAATGCAGGTGTGAACACCGTTTCCGGTAAAGAAAACGGCACTATACATATAAGAACGAGTTGGATAAGGAATGCAGTAGCGGCTGCAATCGTTATAACAGCGTTCTTCCTTGTATCCACACCGCTTGAAAACGGCATGAACCTGTTGTCTGAAAGTAAAATAGACACAGGTATGCTGCAAAAGATAATGCCGAAGAATATAACTACAAATACTCCAGAAATAAAGGTAATGCCTAAGAAGCCTGCAATAAAAGAAAAGACAGAAGAGGTGCAAAAGGAGGATGAGAATAAGAATATATCGCAGATGCATAATTATTATACGGTAGTATTGGCAAGTAAGATTTCAAAGACCAATGCCGAAAATTATGTGTCGGAGCTTCACAAAAAAGGTTTTGATAAAGCAAAATCTTTTGAACGAAATAAAACAACAAGAGTGGTATATGGCGAATATGCGAACGAAAGTGATGCTTATGCTGCATTAAGGGAAATAAGGCATAAAGGGAATTTTGAGGATTCTTGGGTTATGAGAGTGAAATAGTTTAATGTTGTCAGTTGCTATTCCTGTTTACTTCTTTATTTAAGTCAACCTTTATATTCAAACAAAAGAGCTCATGAAACGTGTCAGATGTCCTAAGTGTGATAATTACATAACCTTTGATGAAACTCGTTATCAATCCGGACAGTCCTTGGTTTTTGAATGTCCGCAGTGTAACAAACAATTTGGAATAAGGATAGGCGTATCAAAGCTTCGCAATACTCAGAAAGAAGAAAAACCGTCAGAAGAAGATAATGATATTGGTTACGGCTCTATTGTCGTTATAGAGAATGTCTTTCATTACAAACAAGTTCTGCCATTAAAGTTAGGCGAAAATGTTATCGGAAGATATATGAAAGGCAGCAAGGTAAACGTTCCGATAGAGACAAACGACCCGAGTATAGACATAACTCACTGCGTAATAAGCGTGTCAAAGGACAAAAACGGACATCTGAAATACGTTCTTAGGGATGGTCCGAGTTATACCGGTACATTTGTTGATAATCAGATACTCGGAGATCGTGAACGCAGAGTTATAGAAGATGGTTCTCTTTTTACGATAGGTGCTACAAGTATAATCCTCAAAGGTAAGAAATCGGAAGAGTAAAGGGAGTTATTCCAACAGCCTATAATTGTCGCGTAATTCCGTGAGAGGTGAAATTCTTTCAATCGTTCTACTTATATTTAAGTAAGGGTTATACCTAAATCTTTTTACCGTATTTCATCAAACAAATGTTTGAATAGGGTAGAAACGAGACTTATAGCCTTATAATCAGTGTTTTAAACCAGTCTTTAAGAATTCCTGCATAATTGTTTTGCGAATCTGATATTAATATTATTGTTTGAGTTCCATCAATCAATTTTGGTCCCATGCACATACCTTCGTAATTGGCAAAAGAGTTCCTTAAAACGCCGAAACGTGTTTTCCATTCGTAAAGAAGTTGTTTTTCGAGAAATTCGGATGTTTCAGATATAGGCTTATTAGGCATGATTTCTTTTGCCGTTTGGGGATTTACAACGTATATTTTGCAATTTACAAAAGCCCCGATTTTAATTTTCGGAACACACAACTCCCTTTCCAACACCAATAATTTACCGTCATCTAAAGCCGTAATATCACTTATTCCTAATGCGTAGTTTCTTACATCCTTTGTCACGGTGGGCGCATCCATGAGGTAGGCATATTGCGATTTTGCTTTCAGATTTTTATCAAACGATTGTATTCTTATTTTATTCCTTACATTATTTTTTGATGTGGCTTGCATTCCGTCTGTCGGTATGGTACTTTCTGTTGAAGTCCAAAATGTTTTTGTGTTTTCATTATATGCAAGTGCTTCAATGCCATAGTTTTTTGATATTTCCCTTAATATTGCCGGAGTTTCCGTCTGCCGTCCGGTTCTTTTTCCGTTCAAGTCATATTCAAATATGGACGAATCTTCTTCTCCGCAAATGAATACCGTGTTGTTTTCAGGATAAAAAACAATTCCTTCCATATCGCGATTTGCATCGTAATTATGATGAAATCCTATGTTTTTTATATCAATAATGTCTCCGCTTACAGAATCTATAAGTATGTTGAAAACAAAGAAACCGTCTTTTTCCGATTTATCGCTTACAACGGCGTATTCATTCTCTGAAATTCTCGTTATACCACTGTAATTGCCTGCGGGGATGTTTTTGGAGAAGCATTTTTGCTTGTTCGCTTTCACTAATGATAAGTTGTCAGTTTGCGAATACGCACTTATGCCTATTGACACGAATAAAAGTAGAAACAGTTTTTTCATTTCAGAAACAGCAGTTTATATTGTATTTTAACATGAGATTGGCTTATTAGTCTTGAAATAAATGAGGCTTTTATATGTCGGTATTCTTTATCTTTCGGTTTGTTCAAAAACATTTTATAACACAATAACGTACATGGTAAACACTCGTGTGAAACCAATTTAAAATCAGTAGGTTATGAGCGGCTTTTCAAAAGTTATCCTTTTGCATTCCAAAAGGATAACTTTTACATTGCAAAAGGATAGCTTTCAGGATGCAAAACAATAGCTTTTGAAACATGTCTTTTAAACTGTTTACTTTCAACCATATTAAAGTAGATTTGTCGAACTCTCACTGTTTTATAAAAATATAAACACCTCGAAAGTCATTGTGTTTGGCTTTCGAGGTGTATTCCTTATGTCCTGTTTATTTAAAAAGGTAAGTCGTCAGCTCCATTTGCATCTCCGTCCTGCGTTTGTGAGAAAGGCATGCCTGCGTCAGACTGTTGAGAAGAATTTCCAACAGGAGCTGTATTGTAGTCCGGTGTTGCAGCTGCCGGCGGATAACCTGCCTGTGCTGCCGCTGCGTCAATATGCTCTACTTTCCATGCTCGTATATTGTTGAACCATCGTCCGTTATATTCGTGAGCGTCAATATCGAAAGAAACTAATATCTCTTCGCCGCTTTTTATGGCGAACTGTTCTATCTTATCTGCGCCGAAAATGTCAAAAACCAATTTGCGAGGGTATTGGTCGTGCGTTTCTATTACATATTGCTGAGATTTCCATTCGCCACGTGCTGAAACACCGCTTCTTTCAGGAAGTACAGCAATTACTTTCCCTTGTAATTCCATAATTTATTATGTTGATTTTAAATTAAATGTCTTTTTCAGATTGCGAAATTAATAAATTAGTTCTGATTTCAGAAACTTTTAGTATTAATTTTTGCTTTAAAGAATGCTTTTTTGTATTTTTGTGCTCAATTCCAATTACTATATGAAGAATAAATTTAAAAACAGATACCTATGAAATTTAAATTATCAAGCTCGGTGCTTAACAGCAGGCTTTCCACAT
The DNA here is from genome assembly GCA_937880835.1 of uncultured Prevotella sp. Classification (GTDB taxonomy): domain Bacteria; phylum Bacteroidota; class Bacteroidia; order Bacteroidales; family Bacteroidaceae; genus Prevotella. The sequence continues at coordinate 3,615 of CALGRN010000089.1, forward strand.
TATCAAGGGTTATAAACAGCAAAAGCACTGTTTCTATCCTTGAATGCTTCTTGTTTGAGATATCAAACGGTCAGTTGTTTGTTACGGCTTCTGACAGCGAGAACGTAATGAAAACATCTATTCCGTTGGACGAATTTGATGGAGAAGGCAAGTTTGCAATATCAAGCAGAACGATATTGGATGCCGTAAGAGAGTTGCCCGAACAGCCTTTGTCTTTCGAAATAAATATGGACAGCTATGCGATAAAGGTAACATATCAGAATGGTATGTATAACTTTACAGCTCAGAATGCGGAAGAATATCCCAATATACAATCAATGGCAGACAATTCAACTGCAATAACAATGGATGCGGGAGTGTTGAATGACAATATAACACGGTCGATATTTGCAACGGCACAAGACGAATTGCGACCTGTAATGAACGGTATTCTTTTCGATTTGTCGCAGGAAAGTCTCGCTATTGTTGCAAGCGATGGTCATAAACTGGTAAGAAACAAGAACTTTTCTGTAAAAAGTGATGCACCTGCCGCATTTATATTGCCGAAGAAACCGGCAACTCTTCTCAAAGGAGTATTGTCGAAAGACGGTGGAGATGTGGTTATAAAATATAGCGACAGAAACGCGGAGATAAGTTTTGCAGACGGTACTTTGTCTTGCCGACTGATTGAAGGAAAATATCCTAATTACAATTCTGTCATTCCGCAGGATAACCCTAACCAGATAACAATAGACCGCAGATCGCTTATTGGTGCTTTACGCCGTGTGTTACCTTTTGCAAGTGACAGCAGCCAATTAATACGTTTCCATGTTGAGGTGGGCAAACTTGCACTCTCATCGGAAGACCTCGACTTTGCCACAAGCGCAAAAGAGTCTTTGATTTGCGAATATAACGGTCAGCCGATGGATATCGGTTTCAAAGGCAGCAGCATGCAGGAGATACTCAGCAACATAGAGAGCGACGACGTTATAATAGAATTGGCAGATCCAAGTCGTGCCGGTGTCATTGTTCCCGCTACCCAACCGGAAAACGAAGAGGTTATAATGCTGATTATGCCGATGCTGTTGAACGACTGATTTGTCAATGTTACGTAGATAATGGAACTTAATCTTAAAAAGCCACTTATAATATTCGACTTGGAGACAACAGGGCTTGATCTCGTCAATGATAGGATAATACAGATATCATACATAAAGGTAGAGGTGGATGGACATGAGAGTCGCGGCAACTTTTTTGTCAATCCCGAGAAGCAAATACCTGCGGAAGTGGAAAAACTTACAGGTATATCGTATGATGATATAAAAGATGCACCTACGTTTGGGCAGCTGTCTGCTGAGTTGGAAAGAATATTCAAAGGTTGCGATTTTGCCGGATACAATTCCAATCGCTTTGATATACCGATGCTTGCGGAGGCATTTTTGCGTGCAGGAATAGATTTTGATTTCTCAAAATGTCGCCTTATAGACGTACAGACGATATTTCATAAAATGGAGCAGCGTACGTTGGCTGCCGCATATAAGTTCTATTGCGGACGTAAAATGGAAGATGATTTCGATGCACATAAAGCAGATCAAGATACGGAAGCTACATACAGAGTTCTCAAAGGAGAACTTGACATGTATCAGCCGGGACGTCAGGAAGAGCCGGAACGACAGTTGGAGAATGACATGGATGTGCTTGCCGAATTTTCAAAAACCAATGACAACGTTGATTTTGCAGGGAGATTTGTATGGAAAGAGATGCTTGACAGCAAAGGAAATGTTATCGTAGGCAGCGACGGAAAACCCTGCAAGCAAGAAGTTTTTAATTTCGGCAAATACAAAGGGTGGTCTGTTGTTGATGTTCTTAATCATGATCCGGGTTATTATAGTTGGATGTTGGGTGGAGAATTCACAAACAATACGAAACAGGTTCTTACAAGAATAAGACTTCGTGAGTTCAATAAACATTGAAAAGTTTAAGCATATATGCTAAGAGGAAAGAGGATAGTATTAGGAATAACGGGTTCTATTGCAGCCTATAAATCTTGTCTCATAATAAGAGAATTGATAAAAAGAGAGGCAGAGGTGCAAGTGGTGATAACACCTTCGGGTAAGGAATTCATCACTCCGATAACATTATCGGCACTCACAAGGCATCCCGTCATAAGCGATTTCTTCTCACAGCGCGACGGAACATGGCACTCACACGTTGATATTGGTTTATGGGCTGATGCCATGCTTATAGCACCTTGTACGGCAAGCACTATCGGAAAGATGGCTAACGGTATTGCAGACAATATGCTTATAACTACGTATCTGTCAATGAAAGCACCGGTATTTATTGCTCCTGCAATGGATCTTGATATGTATAAACATCCCTCAACGACTCGCAATCTTGATGTCCTGCGCTCGTTTGGCAATATTGTCATAGAGCCGCAAGAAGGTTTCCTTGCAAGCGGATTGGAAGGAAAAGGACGCATGGAAGCACCGGAAAAGATTGTAGAAGCTTTGGATGAGTATTTCGAAAGAGTTGCTTGTGAATATAAATTGCGAGGAAAACGCATTATTATAACCGCAGGTCCGACTTATGAGAAGATAGATCCTGTGCGGTTCGTAGGTAACTATTCGAGTGGAAAAATGGGATTTGCCATTGCCGAAGAATGTTCGCGACGCGGAGCAGAGGTTACTCTTGTGACGGGACCTGTTAGTCTTCATTGCTCTTCAAGCATAAAAAGGATAGATGTAGAGAGTTGTGAGCAGATGCATAATGCTGCTGTTGATATGTTCAAAGATGCCGATGCGGCTATACTATGTGCTGCTGTTGCCGACTTTCGACCTTCTTCTGTAAGCGAAAGCAAGATAAAACGCAAGGCGGATGAGCTGGTCCTGCATCTTACGCCTACGCATGATATAGCGGCAGAGTTAGGCAAAATAAAGAAAGAAACGCAGAAACTTGTAGGTTTTGCACTTGAAACCGATGATGAGGAAAATAATGCTTTGCATAAGTTAGAAAAGAAAAAACTTGATTTCATTGTTTTGAACAGCCTTCAAAATAAAGGTACTTGTTTTCAGTCGGATGAGAATTTGATAACTATAATGTCAAGAGACAGTAGAAAAGTCTTCCCTAAAAAGCCTAAAAAAGATGTGGCACGTGACATAATTAATGAGCTTGAAAGACTCTTTTAAGTATCTGCCTTTATTATTAATAATGTTGAAATGCTCTAAAAACTCAAAATTTCGGATATGCTTAAATTATTGACAGTTATAACAATGTTGTTTGTTACGGTGCATAATATAGATGCACAGGAATTGCAGGCACGCATAACAATCAATCACAATCAGATACAAGGAACGGATGCAAGTGTGTTCGAGAGTCTGAAACAGACACTCGAACAGTTTGTGAACGAAAAGCAATGGACGAACTTGCAGTTTCAAAAGAATGAACGTATAATGTGTAATTTCAATATTACCGTTACTAAATACGAGCAGTCAACAAATACTTTTACATGCAGTGCGTTGATACAAGCAAACCGTCCTGTGTATAATTCAGCTTATACAACAACATTATATAATAATCAGGACAATGATTTCAGTTTTGAATTTGCACAGTTCGACCAGCTTGAATTCAATGAAGAGAATGTTGATAACCAGTTAACTGCCCTCTTCGCTTATTATGCATATCTCATAATTGGCATTAATCTCGACAGCTTTTCGCCTATGGGTGGCGAAGACATATTGCAACGATGTATGAATCTTGTGAACAATACTCAGAACTTGAACTTTCCCGGTTGGAAAGCATTTGATAGTGACAGAAACCGCTTTGCCTTCATAAACGATTATCTTGATGGTGCAATGAAGCCTTTCAGACAGTTGCAATACGACTATTACCGTACAGGACTTGATGAGATGGCTAATAACGTTGAACGTGGAAGAACCAATATAACAACGGCAATAGAAAAGAATTTGAAGAAGTGTCATGAAGACAAACCACTGAGCAGATTGCCGCAGATATGGACTGATTACAAGAAAGACGAACTTGCAAACATATATAAAGGTAAAGGAACACAAAAGGAAAAAGAATCTGTTTATGATATTCTTTTCGGAATAAATGCAAGCCAGAATAACACTTGGAGTAAAATCAAGGAATAATGTTGGAACAACTTTATATACGTAATTTCCTTGTGGAACTTTAAAATCGTTTTCTAATTCATTTGATAAAAATCTGTCTGAAGGAAAGCCTTATGTCATAAGACAGAACAATCCAAATGAAGGAACTACAACATTCCATGATGAATTATATGGAGATATTCAGTTTTTATGTAATTCTGAGGTTAGGATTAAACTATTAAAAAGTTTAGATGAAAGTCCAAAAACAATGCGTGAGCTTAATGATCTTGTTCTGTTAAGTTACAGTTCGATTTCTAATAATTTAAACAATTAATGTCTATAGGATTTTTAACTAAAAGTGAACGTAAGTTTTATTTAACAAATATGGCTTACTTAAATTTAATAAATTGTTTGGATTTTAATAATTCAATTAAAGTTGCAGATTCCTTTGATAACTTTTTAAAAACTCATGATATTGGTCCATTATGTGATGATTCTTTAAAAAATCTTTCTTCTTTAATAGGTGCAAGGTTAGTAGAATCAGTTTCTGTTGATATTTATAAACCTCATAATGAGTTTAAATCTTTAGTTGAATCTTCAGATTCTCTAAAAGTTATTTTTCCATTTTTACATCCAGATTATCCAAAAATAGTTAAAAATTTATTAATTAAAGGAGTAAATATTGATCTTTTAATTAATAAAGATATTTTACCTATTTTCATTGAAAATGTAGGTGTTGATTTATTAAAAGAATCTATTGATAATGGGAAATTATCTTTAAAATATTTAACTAAAGAACTTCGATTGTCTTTAGCAGTAAGCAATAGTTTTATTTCTATGGGATTATTTAAAAGTGATGGTAGTTTTGATCAAAATAGATTAATTATCTCTCAAGAAGAAGAGTCTATTTTGTGGGGTAATTTATTATTTGAAAAGCATAATGATGAAGCATTATTTGTTAAAATAGATGATAGGGGTCTTTAAAATGTTTAATCCTAATAATGAATTTGAAGAATTAAGATTTATACTTAATTCAAAAGTACGTTCAAAGATATTAATGATTTTATTTTATCATGAAGAAACTTTAGATAACTTAAAAATTGCTTTAGATAAACCCTCATCAACAATTTCACATTCTTTACATCAATTAACATTATTAAATTTGATTTCTAAAAATGGAAAAGTGTATTATTTAACTTCAAGAGGTTATATTTTTGCTTTAATAATTTTTAAATATATTAGTAATTTACATTTTATTCATAAAAGTCAAGATTTTTTAAAGAATCATTCTATTGAATCTATTCCAAATAATCTTTTAAAGGATGTTTATCTTCTTAGTGGCTGTGAGTATGTATCTTCCGAAGGAGTTGATGTATCTAAACCTTTAAATGAATATTTAAAAATTATAAGTAGTGGTAGTGAATTAAATATAGTTTTGCCTGTTTTTTCACAAATACATATTGATAACATTATAACCAATATTAAAAATGAAAATACAATTAAATTAAATTTAATTACTACATCTAATATTTTAAAATCTCTTAAAAAAGCAGGATATATGAGGAAATTATCCAGACTTTCTAAGACATATGATATTAATATATGGAAATATAGTGGTGATTTAAGAGTGTTTTTAAGTTTTGCTAGAAACTTTACTACTTTAAGTCTTTTCTTTTGTGATGATCAATTTGATGATTCTGTAATGCTTATTGATAAATCAGTTAATAGTGTTAAATGGTCAAAAAAACTTTTTAATTATTATATTAAAAATTCGCTTAAAATTTTATAATGATTAGAATATTTAATCATTAATTTTTTAATAATTAGAAAAATAGTAATTTAATTAAAGTTTTTTAAATAAAAATGTGGAATAAAAGTAAAATAAAAATTTAAAATTTTTAAAAAAAGTTAAAAAAATAAAATATTGGAGTTAAACTTTAGCTCCAATAATTTTTTTTAAATCGGAAATAGTTACTCTTTCTTGTTCTTCGGTATCTCTATCTCTGATAGTTACTGTGTTGTCTTCTTTTGTATCAAAGTCTACAGTAATATCTATTGGGACACCTACTTCATCAGCACGAGCATATCTTTTTCCAATAGTTCCAGAAGTATCATAATCTACAGTGAATCCTGCTTCACGTAATTCTTTAGTAATATCTTCTGCTATTTCTCCAAGTCCTTCTTTATTCATTAATGGGAATACACTTACTTGGATTGGAGCAATTTCGCTTTGGAATTTGAAGTAATCTTTATCGTTTTCATCTTCACTTTCATGGAATGAATGTAATAAAGTACAGTAAAGAATACGGTCAATACCAAAGGAAGGTTCGATTACATGAGGAATAATACGTTCTCCTTTAACTTCTTCTTCAACTTCTTCAAATATTAAGTGTTCACTAAGGATTTCAAATGTATTATCTAATTCTATAGTGAATTTTCCATCAGCATTAATAGCTTCTTTAATAGTAGCTATTTCATCTTCACTTAAGTTTTCAATGTAAGTTTTAATTTTTGGTGAATCTCCTTTAAATGCCGGTCCGAATAATTTTAAGTTTGGTTTTACAACAGTTTTTTTAACAAGTTTTGCTTCATCAAATTCTTTATATATACTTAATTCTTCGTTACTAAATTCACTGTGAGCACTTAAATCGTAATTTCCTCTATCTGCAATTCCAATAATTTCAACCCAACCATATTGGTCAGTTAAACATTCAACATCCCAACAGTCTAAAGCATAGTGTGCCATTTCTCCAGGTAAATGTTGTCTGAATCTTAAAACTTCAT
>CALGRN010000090.1 GCA_937880835.1 uncultured Prevotella sp.
GCATATGGCGCATCCCTACATGCAGGATATTATATATACATCACAATCAGCATGTAGGGACAGACCATGTGTCTGTCCGATAAATGTAAAACAACACCATCTCGTATAGGTATGGCTACTAAAAACGTTTTGCCATACAAACCGTACTATAAAACAATACGCGATATTAATCAAATTACAGAAAGAATTATAATTTGTCGAACTCACGTTAGTTTATAATTATTATAACGATTTTTAATATTAAAAATATATGGAATGATTATATAAACAGTATTGAAAGTAGATCAAAAAAATACGGAAGAATTGGTTAAAATATAAAAAATCGAAATGTGTTTTCTGCAAAAATATTGAACGATTTTTCATTTGAAATTTAAGTCTGACAATGTTTTAAAAATTCAGAAAAAACATTACAATACATCGAGATACTTGTGTTTTTACAGCGAAACGCATATTTGAGCGTAAAAACGCAAAAAATACAATGTATTGAAAATCAACATATTACTTTTTACTTCTGTTTTTATCAATCTGCAAAACCTATCCTTTTAGTATGCAAAAGGATAGGTTTTGCAGTGTAAAAGGATAACTTTTAGAGTGCAAAACAATAACTTTTGGAAAGTCGTTTTTAAAGTCTTGATTTTCAGCACTATACAAAGCGTAGGTTTGGAATGTTGAACGTGTATATCGCAATGTTGCAAAACGTATTCCCACAAACTGCAAATGAAGGATTGCCGGGATATAAATTCAGCCTTGCTTCAATACGAATTATCAGGACTCACGTTAGTTTCAAACAACGTTTTTAATATCTTGCGGACATTATTTTTTCGTTTAAAATGCAAAATAAATGCAACAACTGCGTTCTAAGTCATTTATTTTCACTACCTTTGCAGCGTTCAAACATTAAGATTGTCTATTATGGCTGGGGGCAATGAATGGGTGAATCGGTTTATAATAGATATTTTAATAAGATTTGAAAACATTTGAAGAATTAGGCGTAAGCGAAGAGATTCGCCGCGCTATTGAGGAGATCGGTTTTGAGAAACCGATGCCTGTACAGGAAGAAGTAATTCCTTATTTACTCGGTATTGGTAACGATGTCATTGCACTTGCACAGACAGGAACAGGCAAAACTGCCGCTTACGGCATACCGCTTTTGCAGAAAACAGATCCTAAAAAGAAAGAAACTCAGGCTCTTATTCTTAGTCCTACACGCGAACTTTGCCTGCAAATAGCTGACGATTTGAAAGCATTCTCTAAGTATATCGACGGACTTCATGTCGTGCCGGTATATGGAGGAGCATCCATAGAGACGCAGATAAGAATGCTGAAACATGGAGTTCAGATTATAGTAGCTACTCCGGGACGACTCATAGACCTTATGAAAAGAGGCGTAGCGAAGTTGGATTCGGTCAACAATGTTGTGCTCGACGAGGCTGACGAAATGCTTAACATGGGCTTTTCGGAAAGCATCGATGCCATACTCGAAGGCGTTCCGGAAAACAGAAACACTCTTCTTTTCTCGGCTACGATGAGCAAAGAGATTGAGAAAATAGCCAAAAACTATCTTCACGACTATAAAGAGATAGTGGTGGGAAGCCGCAATGAGGGTGCAGAACACGTAAACCACATATATTATATGGTGAACGCGAAGGATAAATATCTCGCCTTGAAGCGTATAGTTGACTATCATCCGCGCATCTTTGCGATAATTTTCTGCCGCACAAAGATAGAAACCCAAGAGATTGCCGACAAGCTTATAAAAGACGGATATAATGCCGAAGCACTGCATGGAGATTTGAGTCAGCAGCAGAGAGACCTTACTATGCAGAAGTTCCGCAAACATATTACACAGTTGCTTGTGGCAACCGACGTTGCAGCAAGAGGACTTGACGTTGACGATTTGACTCATGTCATAAACTACGGACTGCCTGATGACATCGAAAACTATACCCATAGAAGCGGAAGAACGGGGAGAGCAGGCAAGAAAGGTACTTCTATTTCGATAATACACTCACGCGAACGCTCGAAAGTACGGTCGATAGAGAAGACTATCGGAAAGGATTTTGTTGACGGAACTCTGCCCTCTCCAAGCGAGATATGCACGAAACAGCTTTACAAGGCTATGGATGCAATAGAGAAAATAGATGTCAACGAGGAAGAAATCGCTCCGTTCATGGCAGACATAAACCGCCATTTCGAGTTCATAGACAAGGAAGACTTGATAAAGAAAATAGTGACAATGACCTTCGGAAGATTTCTTGCTTACTATGCAGATGCACCCGAAATACTGAAACCGGAAGTAAACTCGAAAGGCAAGAGAGAGCGTGGAAAACGCAGCGAAGGTTCATCCCGCCGTCCGAGAAAAACCGAACAGGGATATAAAAAGCTTTTCTTAAATCTCGGAAAGGCAGACGGTTTCTATCCGGGAGAGATAATGCAGTTCCTTAACAAGAACTTACGGGGACGTCAGGAGGTAGGACATATCGACTTGCTCAGCAAGTTCTCTTACATCGAAGTGCCGGAAGAAGATGCCCGAAAGGTTATGAAAGCGATAAACGGAGCGCGATATAAGGGGCGCGAAGTGCGGTGCAATGATGCCGAAGACACAGGACGCGGAAAAGGAAACCGCAGCGAAAGCAACGGCAAACGTAAGCAGGAACGCAAAGAGAAGCGTGCTCCGAAGAAACAGAATGAAGAGAAAAACACCGACTGGCGGCAGTTTTTCAAGCCGCAGGAGATAAAACTTGTGGGCGAAGAACCTGATTTCAGCGAAGAAGGTTGGGCAAGAAGAAGACCAAAGAAGTAGAATAATGATAATCGGAATACAGATTTTTATGTTTTTAGGAATGCTTTACGGCTTGCTTGAAAACGTATTTCCATATAGCGGAAGACATTCGGTAATGTAAATAAAATTCGGCGTAATGGACATTTGGTAGGCTGGCACATTCCAGCCTACTTTGTTATATTCAGGA
>CALGRN010000091.1 GCA_937880835.1 uncultured Prevotella sp.
ATAACAGGCTCTTGTGGAAAATGACCGACAAAAAAGGGTTCGTTGCTCGTAACGTTCTTTACTCCGATAATACTGTTTGAGCCAATAGCAATAATCTTATCTACAAGCTGCATAGGATATCTATGCGGAAGCAGTTCTCTTATACGATTATTATCCATTACGACTTCCTCATTTGGATCATATATAGGAGCTTGTATCTCATGTTTGCGTATCTCTTTACGCATTAAACGGGCAAACTTATTGTTTATGGTATGTCCGGGACGTGTCGCGATAATACGCCCCTTTATCGGTTTACCAATAAGTGCCATGTCTCCTATTACATCAAGCAGTTTATGGCGTGTGCATTCGTTTTCCCACAGAAGAGGTTTATGCTGGATATATCCTATCTTCTTTGCATCCATACGAGGAACTTTCAACACGTCTGCAAGTTGATCAAGTTTATCTTGCGACACTTCTCGTTCGTATATGACAATGGCATTATCCAAATCTCCGCCTTTAATAAGATTGGCTTCAAGCAAAGGAACTATATCTCTCACAAATACGAAAGTACGTGCCGGAGAGATTTCTTCCGAGAAGTTATCTATATTATCAAGTGTTGCAAACTGACTGTTTATGAATTTCGATTCAAATGAACACATTGCAGTAATGCTGAATTGTTCATCAGGAAGTATCGTTATAGAAGAACCGGTTTCCTCGTCTCTGACCTCTATCTTATGACGTATTATATAATAGTCCTTTGGTGCATTCTGTTCTACAAGACCTATCTTTTTAATATTCTCCACATACATTGCTGCCGAACCATCCAATATAGGAAACTCAGGTCCGTTAACCTGTATCAGACAGTTGTCAACGCCTAGTGCATACAAGGCAGATAATCCATGTTCTACTGTTGAGACTTTTATATCATTCATGCCCAATACAGTGCCCCTTGTCGTTTCTATCACTTTTTCTGCAATAGCGTCAATTATCGGCTGTCCCTCTATATCTATACGTTGTATCTTATAACCTGTATTTTCCGGAGCAGGATTAAAAGTAACAGTCAAATTGAGTCCTGTATGCAAACCTTTACCATATAAGGAAAAACTACCTTTAAGTGTTTTTTGTTTTATTGTTTCCATAACATGTATTTTACTTTTTCTTTTTTAGTTCACGGATTTCTTCTCGCAACTCTGATATTTCTTTATACATATCCGGTAGCTTTTTTAATAAGGCATGTGACTTGAAATAAGCTCTCGGCTCCATTATCGGTGTTCCTATCAAAGTTTGATTATCTTTTATATTACCGGGAACACCCGATTGAGCTCCAAGAAATACTTTGTCACCAATATTACTATGTCCGGCAACACCTACTTGCCCTCCAAACATACACCATTTTCCTATTTTAGTTGAACCCGCAATACCTACTTGTGCAGACATAACAGTATTTTCACCAACATCTGTATTATGAGCAATCTGGATAAGGTTATCAAGTTTAACACCTTTTCTTATATAAGTGCTGCCCATAGTGGATCTGTCTATACAAGTATTTGCCCCGATTTCTACATTGTCTTCAATAGTAACAATTCCTATCTGGGGTATCTTTTCATAATTCTCATCATTTGGAGCAAAGCCAAAACCGTCTGCTCCGATGACAGAACCGGAATGTATCGTGACGTTATTGCCTATAACACAATCATGGTATATTGTCACATTAGGATAAATCAAGCAATTATCTCCTATCTTTGTTCCGTCTGAAATAACTGCGTGAGGATGTATATGACAGCCATTACCAATCTCAACATTATCGCCTATATATGCAAATGCTCCTATATAACATTCTTTTCCTATTTTTACTTTTGATGAAATGAATGCAAGTGTATCTATTCCTGTCTTTTTAGGCTTCATTGATTCATAGAATTGAAGTAATTTCGCAATACATTCATAGGCATTTTTCACTCTTATCAAGGTTGGTTTTATCGCTTTTTCCAATTCTATGTTATCATCAATAATAACAACACTTGATGCTGTATCATATATATAATGTGTATATTTAGGATTTGCAAGGAACGAAATTGAGCCGGGAAGTCCTTCTTCTATTTTAGCAAAAGTATTAACGCAAACCTTATCGTCTCCTTCCACTTTTCCATTTATGAGTTCAGCTATTTGCTTCGCTGTAAATTCCATTTCTATTTTTTTATTGCAATAATTGTGCAAATATAACAAATAATATTCATAAACGTTGAT
>CALGRN010000092.1 GCA_937880835.1 uncultured Prevotella sp.
AATACAAATCGTGTTTCATAAAAGCATCTAAAACGCCGCTCGTGAACACTCCTCTCATTCCGCCGCCTTCCAAAACCAACCCTGTATTTCTATCAATTTGCATAAAACTATTTAAAATTAATGCAAAGATAATGGTTTTATATTTATTTTTACGTATCTTTGCAACAAATAATCTTAAATATTACACTCTAACAATTATGTTCAAAAAAGAGACATACATCAGCCGTCGAGCAGAACTAAAAAGACTGGTTAAGGACGGCATTATATTGTTGTTCGGAAACAACGAGTCACCTGCAAACTTTCCTGCCAACGGCTATTATCCATTCCGTCAGGATTCATCTTTCCTATACTACTTCGGTCAGAAACGTGACGGTCTTGTCGGAGTTATTGACATAGACAATGACAAAGAGATGCTCATAGGAGAAGATATAGATATTGACGACATCGTATGGTATGGCTCAGTTGACAGCGTAAAAGATATGGCGGAACAAGTCGGTGTTAAAAACACAGCACCGATGAAGTCGCTCAAAGAGATATGCGACGATGCAGCAAACCGCAAAAGACGCATACACTTCCTGCCACCATATCGCGCAGACATCAAGATACAGATATTCGACTTGCTCAACATTCATCCGAGCAAACAGAAAGAGGCTGCTTCTCACGACCTTATAATGGCTGTGGTAAAGATGCGTTCCGTAAAAACGGAAGAGGAAATAGAAGAATTGGAGCGTGCAGCTGTTATCGGATATAAGATGCATACCACTGCCATGCGCCTGATAAAGCCCGACGTTACCGAGAAATATATAGGCGGACAAATAGACGGAATAGCTAATTCTTACGGTGCGATGAACAGTTTTCCTACGATATTCTCGCAACATGGAGAGATTATGCACGGCAATCCGTCTATGGCAAAACTTGAAGAAGGACGTCTCGCACTATGCGACTGCGGAGCTGAAACGATAAACCACTATTGTTCGGACAACACGCGTACGATGCCGGTAACAGGAAAATTCACTCAACGTCAGCTTGAAATATACAGCATAGTAGAGGCATGTCACGACCATGCTATTGACATATCAAAACCCGGTGTTAGGTATCTTGACGTTCATCTTTCGGTATGTCGTATGATGACAGACAGGCTAAAAGAGCTCGGATTGATGAAAGGTGACACAGAGGAGGCTGTCAGAGCCGGCGCACATGCTATGTTCCTGCCTCATGGTTTAGGTCACATGATGGGTATGGATGTGCACGACATGGAGGCATTAGACCAAATAAACGTGGGCTTCGACGAAGAAACACGCCCGAACTTGGAACAGTTCGGAACTAACTGTTTGCGTATGGGAAGACGCTTGGAAGAAGGTTTCGTGGTAACAGACGAGCCCGGTATATATTTCATACCTGCACTGATAGACGACTGGAAAGCAACGGGACACTGCAAAGAGTTCTTGAATTTCGACAAGATAGAAGCATACAAAGACTTCGGCGGAATACGTCTGGAAGACGATATTCTAATCACAAAAGACGGATGCAGAGTTATCGGAGAGGATATTATACCTTATCATCCGAAAGATGTTGAGGCTTATATGGAGCAGAATTAAACAAA
>CALGRN010000093.1 GCA_937880835.1 uncultured Prevotella sp.
TTGATTGTTATGTCTCCGTCTTCAAGAACGACAGGCATCACGCTCTCATCGTCCATATATATGTTTGCCATTTTTACGGAGTCGATGTTTCCGGAGAAGCAGAATTGCCCGTGAACTACCTCGCATGAATCTATTTTTTTTAGCGAAATGTTCTTCACTACCTTCAAATATAGCAGTCTTCCGTCAAATGTAGAGACGTTGGAAGAGCCTTGTATGTCGTATGAATTCACACAAGACGCGAGTGCTGCAATAGTTACAAACGCTAATAAAATTCTATTCATAAACCGCTTTTCTGATTCGTTGAGACAAAATTACAACCGTTTATTGAGGTTAGAAAACTTTTTCATTCTATTTAAGGCAAACACATTCACTTTTATATTTTTTTCATTATTTACTCAGTTCGCTTGATATTCTGTGCGTGGAATACATCTCCAACACCGCTGCGATGAGCAATGTTATAACCCATTTGTTATACACATATTGTATGTACGAAAAATAGTCGTTGAACAGGCGCATAAGAAAATTATATGAAGAGTCTATCATCAGTATTGCGGAAAGCACGAAAAAAATGTCCGCAAGTGCCATTATGCGCCTGAGACGCTTTATAGTTGGGTTGTTGCCTTCATATATCTGCATCGACTGCATTATTGTGAAAGCTGCCGCACCTAAGGCAAACAGCCAACAGAAAACTTTCTGCTGAAACTGAAATACATAACATCCTGCACTGACAACCATCAATGCTCCGCCTGCAAGAAATATTATATTCTGGATTTTATTCAGTTGTTTCATCCTGTTTCTGTGTTCTTATAGGTCTCTCGTCGTCGCTCAACACGAATATATCTTCATCATCTGCTTTCATAAAATAACGTTCTCTTGCTATCTTCTCGATAGCTTTCGGATTGCGATTAAGTTCCTTTATGCGTTTTGAATCTTCTTGATACTGAGTATTGTATCGTTCTATTTCTGACTTCAAATCGTTAATATGAAAATGGTATTCTATGCGTTTGAGAAAACTGTTGTCATCGATAAATCCGACAACAAGCACACCTACTACTATCACTATCGAATATTTATAGCGACTCAGGATATTAAACAACGGTGATATACGAGCCATTGATTATTTTATATGTTTAACTTTGCAAAAATAGGAAATATAATCCAGAATTAGCAAACGGCAATTCATAATTTCATCTTATTAACAATTTTACAGTCAAAAAAGCATTTGGTGTCATAAAAGAAGATAAAGAAGTGTTGAAAAAACCATTTGTAAAATGATGTAACAGCATATAACAGAAAATTGTCAATAAACTTTACAACGCTATTGAAAAAACGTAAATTTAAAATAAGACGGACATTTGCACGGAAAAACGATAAAAATATTATCAACTGATTATCAAACAATTAGCCCGAATTACTATTTGTCTGATTTTTCAAAACAATAGCTTTTGCATTGCAAAAGGATAACTTTCACATCTCGACAGTTGCTGTTTTAAGATGCAAAAACAGTAAAACAGACGTGCGAAAGAATAGCTTTTGAGTCTTAGAAATGAAAAAACAGCTCAAAAAAAGCATTGTTATCACTTTTCAAGAGCTGTTTTTTCGTTTTTCAAATTCAGAAATATTCTGACATATCCGCATTTATTCTAACGAGGAAACACATTTATCCGATATTACCTTCCTTAATAAGATATTCCGCAATCTGAACCGCATTGAGTGCCGCTCCCTTACGTATCTGGTCGCCGCAGAGCCACAACGTCATGCCTTTATCATCGGCAATATCCTTTCGTATGCGTCCTACATACACGTCATCGTTATTCGCCATATCAATAGGCATTGGATAAATAAGGTTCGAAGGGTCGTCTTTCAGTTTCACACCCGGTGCGTTCAACAATGCTTCGCGCACCTCTTCGACCGTCAGCGAACGTTCCGTCTCTATCCAAACCGACTCCGAATGAGCACGCAGAGTAGATATTCTTACGCACGTTGCAGAGCAACCGACATCCGAATGCATTATTTTTTTGGTCTCGTTATACATCTTCATTTCCTCCTTCGTATAGCCGTTGTCCGTGAAAGCATCTATCTGCGGTATCACGTTATAAGCCAATCGGTATGGAAATCTGCTCACAGTGACAGGCTTTCCTTCTGCTATCTCGGCATATTGTTGCTGCAATTCTGCCATAGCGGCAGCACCTGCACCGCTCGCACTCTGATAACTTGACACACGTATGCGCTTTATATGGCTGAGCTGTTCTATCGGTTTCAATACTACAACCATCAGTATCGTTGTGCAATTCGGATTGGCAATGATGCCGAGAGGATGGTTAAGAGCATCTTCGGCATTGCATTCCGGCACTACAAGAGGTACGTCGTCATTCATACGAAAAGCATTCGAGTTGTCTATCATCACAGCTCCGTGCTTTGTAATCGTGTCTGCATACTCTTTTGAAACATCTCCGCCTGCCGACACAAAAGCTATATCTACATCCTTGAAATCGTCGTTATGTTGTAAAAGTTTAATCTCATAATCCTTTCCTTTAAACGAATATGAGCGTCCTGCGCTGCGCTCCGAACCGAAAAGAACAAGCTCGTCTATCGGAAAATTTCTATCGGCAAGCACATGTAAGAATTCCTGTCCCACTGCACCGCTTGCACCTACTATTGCTACTTTCATACCTATTATACATTAAAATTTAAATATTATTGCATTGCAAAAATACAACTTTTCGCAATATTAGACTCAAATTAGATATTTTTTTTGCATCTTTGCATAATCATTTTCAACGGGAACAAACATTTATGCTGAATATTTCACAGTATTTTCCGATAACAGACCCTACGCTGATATTCTTCGTAGTGCTGCTGATAATATTGTCAGCACCTATCATTATGGGCAGGTTGCGCATACCGCACATAATAGGAATGGTGCTTGCCGGAGTTGTTATAGGTCCTTACGGACTTGATATTCTCGCACGCGACGACTCGTTTGAACTTTTCGGTAAAGTGGGATTGTATTACATTATGTTTCTTGCCGCGCTTGAATTGGATATGGAAAGCGTGAAAAGAAACAAGAACCGAATGCTCCTTTTCGGGCTTCTCACGTATGTAATACCGTTTGTAATGACATATGTAATGGGCATTTTTCTGCTCGAATACACAATAGGAGCTTCACTCATTTTGGGATGTATAATGTCGTCGAACACACTTGTTGCCTATCCGATAGTAGGTAGATACGGACTTCAACGTAAGCCGAGCGTAATGCTAAGTGTAGGTTCTACGATGGTATCATTATTCATAGCATTAGTCTTTCTTGCAGCAATAGTAGGTACGATAAAAGGAAATTCCGGCACTCTTTTTTGGATATTGTTCATCCTTAAATTTGCTTTCTTCTGCGCAGGTATAGTATGGCTCGTTCCAAGATTGACGAGATGGTTTCTCCGTCGCTATTCCGATGAAGTGATGCAGTTTATCTTCGTGCTGTCAATGTTGTTCATGAGTGCTGCCTTTTCCGAAATAATCGGACTCGAAGGCATATTCGGAGCGTTCTTCTCCGGACTTGTACTTAACCGCTATATTCCTCATGTTTCACCTCTGATGAACCGCATCGAGTTCACGGGAAACGCTCTTTTTATTCCTTATTTCCTTATTGGTGTCGGCATGTTAATTAACATCAGACTCCTATTTGAAGGCGGAAACATACTATGGGTGGTACTTTGTATAGTCGTAATAGGTACATTCGGCAAAGCCGTTGCAGCATACCTGATGTGCTTTATATTCCGTATGCCGAAGTCATCGGGTAACATGATGTTCGGATTAACATCCGCTCATGCAGCCGGCGCAATAGCTATTGTAATGGTAGGAATGCAGCTTGAAGTGTCTCCGGGACAATATCTTGTAAGCGACGACATGCTAAACGGAGTTGTAATAATGATACTGTTCACCTGTATTATCAGTTCCATGATAACCGAAAAGGCAGCTCAACAGATAACACTTAGAGATAAAGATCATCTCGAAGAAAGCGGAAAGGAAGAAGATGATGAACGCATATTGATACCGGTAAAATACCCGGAATATGCCAATATGCTTACAAGTCTTGCGGTAATGATGCGAAACAATAAGCTCGGACGAGGACTGATAGGGCTTAATGTTGTTTATGATGATGTGAATGCAAGGCGAAATCAGGAGATAGGACGCGATTTGTTAGACCAAGTGACACGCATTGCGGCATCATCAGATGTGCGCATGCAGACACAAGTACGTATTGCGGCAAACATCGCAAACGGCATAAAGCATGCGTTTAAGGAGTTCAATGCTTCTGAAATAATAATGGGATTGCATCGTCCGAAGGATGCAAAGACAAAGTTCTGGGGCGAATTTGCACATAGTTTGTATAACGGTTTGAACCGTCAAATTATACTTACGCGCTTTATGCAGCCTCTTAATACACTGCGACGCATACAAGTTGCCGTGCCTTCGAGAGCCGAATTTGAACCCGGTTTCAACAGATGGCTCGAACGATTGTCACGACTTGCTGAGAACTTAGACTGCCGAATACAGTTTCACGGGCGTGAAGAAACACTTTCGTTAATAAACGAATACATTACAAACAGACATCCGAGCGTGCGTTCCGACTATACACGCATGGGGCATTGGAATGAACTTCCGAGTCTCGCATCAACGATAAGAGAAGACCATCTCTTTGTTGTTGTAACGGCACGTAAGGGAACTGTGTCGTACAAAGCAGCATTGGAGCACCTTCCGGACGAGCTTACGAGATACTTTTCGGGTAAAAGTCTGATGATAATATTTCCCGATCAGCATGGCGATACAATGGAAACGATGACGTTTGCAGAGCCTCAACATACAGAGGAAAGCAGTGCTTACGAGGTGCTGAACGAATGGATTCACAAGCATATCGGCAAGTAAACGGAACTTAAAAAGACGGTAAACCCAAACCGATGTATATAAAACAAGTATTTGTAAACAAACATGTGTATGATTGAAATAAAAGATATAAGAAAGAGTTTTGGTTCGCTTCAAGTGCTAAAAGGAATAGACCTTTGCATAAACAAAAGCGAAATTGTAAGCATTGTAGGACCAAGCGGAGCGGGAAAAACAACACTCTTGCAGATAATAGGAACGCTTGACAAGCCTGATTCGGGTTCTGTCGTTGTGGACGGAATAGATGTAAGCTCGCTTTCAACGGGCAAACTGTCCGATTTCCGTAATCATAATATAGGTTTCGTGTTCCAGTTTCATCAACTCTTACCGGAGTTTACAGCCATCGAAAACATAATGATACCGGCTTATATAGCAGGTATCAAGCACAGCGAAGCAAAGAGAAAGGCTAACGAACTGCTCGATTTCATGGAACTTTCGGAGCGTGCCAATCATAAGCCGAACGAGCTTTCTGGTGGAGAGAAGCAGCGTGTTGCTGTGGCAAGGGCATTGATAAACAACCCGGCAGTAATACTTGCTGATGAGCCTTCGGGCAGTCTTGACTCAAAGAACAAGGCTGAACTTCATAAACTTTTCTTCGATTTGAGAGATAAGTTCGGACAAACATTCGTGATAGTGACACACGATGAGAGTCTCGCCGCAATAACCGACCGCACTATTCATCTTAAAGATGGAATGATAGTGGATGAGAACAGGATTGCGACAAACATAAAAGAATAATTAAAAAGAAAAGAAATGGTAAGATTAGGCGATTATAACAGTCTGCGAATAGTAAAGAAAGTAGATTTCGGAGTGTATCTCGACGGTGGGAAAGACGGTGAGATATTGCTTCCGCAAAGATATGTTCCGGAAAACTGCAACATAGACGACGAGATAGAAGTGTTCATATATCTCGACCAAGAGGAACGCATAATAGCCACTACCGAAACACCTCTTGCACGCGTAGGAGACTTCGCTTACTTAGAGGTTGCATGGGTAAATGAATACGGGGCGTTTTTGAAATGGGGACTGATGAAAGACCTGTTCTGTCCTTTCCGTGAGCAAAAAATGAAAATGGAGAAAGGAAAATCATACATAGTACACGTACATATAGACGAGGACAGTTATCGTATCATAGCGTCGGCGAAGATAGAACGTTATCTTAATACGGACATTCCTCCATTTAATCAGGGCGAAGAAGTGCGTCTGCTTATATGGCAAAAGACCGATTTAGGTTTCAAAGTGATAATAAACAATCAATATCCCGGACTTGTGTATGAAGACCAGATATTCAAACATATACATACAGGCGACATCACTAAGGGCTATATTGACAATGTGAGAGAGGACGGAAAGATAGATGTTACTCTGCAACCTACCGGACGAAAGCAGACTATCGGCTTTGCAAATACGCTTCTGCAATATCTCGAAAACAACGGTGGCGTATGTTCATTGGGTGATAAAAGCGCGGCAGAAGATATATATGAGACGTTTCATGTGAGCAAGAAAGTATATAAGAAAGCCATAGGCGACTTATATAAACGCCGTCTTATCACGATAGGCGAATACGGAATAAGGCTTAAATAAGCCGCATTTGCAGTACGAGACACCAGCAAGCGACATGCAAGATATATAGCAATGAATATCAGTATGTTACAAACCACATCTCAAAAGTTATCCTTTTGCGTTGTAAAAGCTATTGTTTTGCATGCCAAAAGGATAACTTTTGCAGATCAAAACAATAGCTTTTAGAATATCTTTGTAATTCTTTCCTTAAACACGTAACGATATATCAATCCGAAAAACGACGGTTGCGGAAATCATACTGTTACGTTTTCACTTTTCCAATTAACCAGAAACAGTTGCTTCGTGGCACGTGTAAACGCAGTGTAAAGCCAATGTATGTAGTCTGTGTTCAACATGTCCGCAGGCAGATATCCTTGATCTATATACACATGTTCCCACTGTCCACCCTGCGCTTTATGGCAAGTGACGGCATAAGCATATTTTATCTGCAACGCATTATAGTGTCTGTCGGTCTTTATCTTCTTTATTCTTTCAGCTTTCTGCGGTATGTCCGAATAGTCTTCCATAACGTTATTGAAGAGCATTTCCGACTGTTCTCTTGTCAGCGCAGGTGCTTCCGAACGCAGACTGTCTGTGATAATGGATGCCTCTATCTCATAATCCTCGTAATCGGGAAACTGCAACCAAACATCGGCAAAATGGAAACCATACAGCTCGCGCATGTTTCTAACACGCAATATCTTTGCTCTGTCGCCGTTTGCAATGAATGTCGGCACATTCTTTTCATCGTTATCGTTTTCCTGTTGCGCTGCTTCTTCCTGCTTTCCGCTGTCAATCCAATAGTAATTATTCCTCACAATCATGAGCATATCGCCAACAGTAAGCTCGTCTTCACGCCCCAAAATAGAGTTTCTTATGCCTTGATTATAAATGTTGGCGCGTTTGTTTGAGCGTGTTACTATTATCGTCTCGTCCACTCCTACCTTATAATAACTCGACGTAATCGACTCAATAAGCTCGTCTCCTCTTACTATATGAATGTCTGCAAAGCCTCTTAAAGTGATGTCAGGCATACCTGTTATCTCATCATGGGCTATCATATTGCGTATTACAGTTGCATTGAAAAGAATGCCCGACTTACGGCTTTGACGCAATACTTCATTCAAATCACACTCATAAAAATTCAGTCCGTAGCCTCTCAACACGTCCGCACTGAGCGCGGGAGAATTATCCTCACCGACCGGAGGAAGCTGTGCTTTATCGCCGATGAGCAGCATCCGGCAGTTATGTCCGTTGTAAACATACTGTACAATATCGTCCAGCAGCCTGCCGCTGCCAAACTCTCCCATGTCATTTGCTATCATCGAAGCCTCATCTATCATGAAAAGCATGTTGCGATGAAGATTGTCTCCGAGACAGAAACCGCTCATATCACCGGTGAAAGTCTTCTGTCTGTATATCTTTCTGTGTATAGTCGAAGCACTGTTACCGCTGTTCAGCGAGAACACTTTTGCCGCTCTGCCCGTCGGCGCAAGCAAAGTTACACTCCTGTTCAGCTTCTTCATCGTGCGCACGACAGCACCCGCAAGGCTTGTTTTGCCTGTTCCTGCCGAGCCTCGCATTATCATTGCCGTATCAACATTGCTGTCGGTGATGAATAAGGCAAACGTGCGCAATGCTTCTTCCTGCTCTTTCGTCGGCTCAAAGCCGAACTCCTGCTTTATCTGAAAAACTATTTCGTCTGTTATCATGGTTGCTTATAACATAAGGATGTACGGTTTCTGCATATATTTCCGTACAGTTCCTTTTTATTGTTTCATTATGCAAATATATCATTTTTCATCGAATAACGATACCGATGCAGTCATTTTTTACGTATTCCGCATTATTGTCTCATTCTCACTTTTTAATCGTTATATTGTGTCTTTTTACAAACTATTTCGTATTTTTGCAACGATAAAGTAAAAAAACAATCTTTGCGATGAGCCGTTTTCTGAAAAACAATCATATATTGGCAGCCTGCGTGATGGCTCTTTCCATAATCTGCTACCTGAGCATAAAGCGTCCCATTATGTTCGAAGAAGAAAGAAAGCAGCGCGAGAATGTCGTGAAAGAAAGGCTTATGAAGATAAGATATGCCGAAGAAATGTACAGAAAAGACAACGGGACATATACAGGCGACTTCTCTACGCTTGTGAAACGCGGTTACATGGCAGACTCTTTGCAATACATTCCATATTCAGAGGGAAGCAGATTCGACATCTCCACCACCGTAATAACGGGAAAATCGGGGCGGAACATACCGCTAATGGAATGTGCGGCAAAATACAACGAATACCTCAAAGGGCTTGACGAGAATGCTGTCGCCAACCTTATAGAGGATGCAAACAACTCCGGAAAATATCCGGGACTTAAAATAGGAGACATTATAACACCTAATAATAATGCAGGAAACTGGGAATAACACAATCTATGACAGTGCAAGACTGACTATCAGGATAAGCCGAAACAGACTCTCATTCTCTGTCGTTGACGCTCAGGCTTTAAACCAACTGATATACGAACCTTATACTGTCAGAAGCGGAATATCAACAGCTGCCAATCTGAGAGAGGCATTCACAAAGTCTGAACTGCTTACGCGCGGTTACAAAAACGTGTGCATATCGGTTGACACACATGTGCTTATGATTCCTTTGGAAGAATTTGTTGAGGAAGAAAAAGACACCTTGTACAACCATACTTTCATTGGACATGAGAACGATATTATTCTTCACAGCATACTGCCGGAGCTTAACTGCGTTGCGGCATTCGCCATAAACAAAGACTTGAAGCTCGTTATCGAAGATCATTTCAGCGACATTCGCTTCATGCCTGCAATGCAACATGTGTGGACGCACATGCATAGAAAGAGCTTTGCAGGACCTCATCAGAAACTGTACGGATATTTTCATGACAAGAAAGTGGAAGTTTTCTGCTACAACAAGAACAGGTTCAGATATGTAAACACGTTCGATGTGGACAACGCGCAGGACTCTGTCTATTTCCTTTTGTATGTATGGAAACTGCTTTCCTACGATGTTGAACGCGACGAAATGCACCTTGTGGGAGACATGCCTAACAGAGAATGGATTATAGAAACCCTTCACAAGTATATCAAAAAGGCTTATGTGATAAATCCTTCGGCAGAGTTCAACCGTGCACCTGCAACGCAAATAAATGGTCTGCCCTATGATTTGATTACATATTACACAAAAATGAGATGAGAATAATAACAGGATTGTACAAAGGAAGGCATTTTGAAATACCACGAACGTTTAAGGCACGACCGACAACAGACTTTGCAAAGGAGAACATCTTCAATGTAATGAACGGATACATTGACTTTGAAGATGCAGGGTTCCAATCGATATGTAATTATCAGCAGCTAAATGAACACATAAATGGCAGGATAAGCGGTGATAAGCATAATTACATATTGATAGATGAAATACAGGAAGAGGCAGAATTTGACCGCACAGTACGCAACTTCATCAAACAGGAGAATACGGATGTTGTGATAACTGGCAGTAACGCCCGTATGCTCAGTTCGGACTTGTCGACT
>CALGRN010000094.1 GCA_937880835.1 uncultured Prevotella sp.
AATTGTTGCCCTCGTGACCTATCATTTCAAAATTGCGCACGCAATATATTTCATGGTCGTCGCTGCTCTGCTTGTTTTTAAGAACAACCAGCTCGAGCCCTACTGCGTCGTCGAGTCCTTGCTCATCTATTACGTATCTCACCTTGTATTCAACTCCGGTTTCTCCGCAGTTGTTAAGCATGTCCTCCGATCTCGACACCACGTGTATCGCATCCCAACGCTCTGCTACGGTCTCTTTCCATTGAGCAAGCTCTTTGGCGAGCCTGTTGTTGTCGGCTGAAAGTTTACCGAAGCGTTCGGCTTCTTTGAAATAGAACTTGCCGTAATAATCGTCGAGCTGCCTCTTCATCGTATAATGGGGGGCTATCGTGGCTATCGAGTTCTTTACAACCCTTATCCATCCCTCGCTGAATCCTTTCTTGTTCTTTTTATAATACAACGGAATGATTTCGTTTTCAAGCAGTCCGTATATCGTCGCCGCATCAAGTTGATCTTGATAGTCCTGCTTCTGATAAGTGCGTTTCTGCGGCAATGCCCAGCCTGCACCTTCGCGATAGCCTTCTACCCACCAACCGTCGAGCACCGAAAGATTTACCACTCCGTTCATTTCCGCTTTCTCTCCCGATGTGCCCGATGCTTCAAGCGGACGCGTCGGTGTGTTCATCCATATATCTACGCCCGACACAAGACGACGCGCAAGCTGCATGTCATAGTCTTCCAAGAATATTATTTTGCCCAAAAACTCCGGACGTTGGCTTATCTCGAATATCTTCTTTATCAGCCCCTGCCCTGCTCCGTCGGCAGGATGAGCCTTTCCCGAGAAGAAGAACAACACGGGGCGTTCGGCATTGTTTACTATCTTTGAGAGCCTTTCGAGGTCTGTAAACAGCAGGTGAGCGCGTTTGTATGTCGCAAAACGGCGACAGAAACCAATCATCAGCGCATTTGGATTGATGTTTTCGAGAAGCGAAACCACACGCGAAGGATCACCCTGATTTTTCAACCAATTCTCTGTAAACTTCTCTCTGATATAATCAACCAGTTTGTTTTTCAGCAGCATTCTGGTATTCCATATCTCACTGTCATCCACGTTATATATAGAGTGCCATATATCCTCATTGCTCTGGTCGTTCATGAAGTTTGCATCGAAATACTTGTCATACACCTTCCTCCATTCCGTAGCAGTCCAAGTAGGAAAATGCACACCGTTTGTAACATATCCCACATGGTTTTCCTCCGGATAATAACCATCCCATATCGGAGCAAACATTTTCTTGCTCACCCAGCCGTGAAGCTTGCTCACTCCGTTCACTTCCTGACAAGTGTTGCAAGCAAATATCGACATACAGAACTTTTCGTTTTTATCTTCCGGATTTTCTCGTCCCATTCCGATAAACTCATCCCATGTTATTCCGAGTCTCGAAGGATAATTGCCCATATACTTTCCAAACAAGTCTTCGTCAAAGTAATCATGTCCTGCCGGCACCGGTGTATGAACGGTATATAACGATGATGCACGCACAAGTTCTATCGATTGGTTGAATGTAAGTCCGCTTTCCACATAATCGCAAAGACGCTGCAAGTTGCACAATGCTGCGTGTCCTTCATTGCAATGATATATATTTTTTGTTATTCCGAGCTTTTTCAGCATAAGCATACCTCCTATGCCAAGCAGTATTTCCTGCTTCAAACGATTTTCCCAGTCTCCTCCATACAAAGAGTGAGTTATCGGTTTATCAAATTCCGAGTTCAGTTCATTGTCCGTATCAAGCAGATACAGCTTTATTCTTCCGACGTTCACTCTCCACACATAGGCATGAACGGAATAGTTCATGTAAGGCACATCTATCACAACAGGATTGCCGTTCTCGTCCAACTGTCTTTCTATCGGAAGCGAATTGAAGTTCTGCGCCTCATATTTCGCAATCTGCTGTCCTTCCATGCTGAGCGACTGCGTGAAGTATCCGTAACGATAAAGGAAGCCAACGGCACACATATCCACATTGCTGTCGGAAGCCTCTTTCAGATAATCTCCCGCAAGCATACCAAGTCCGCCGGAGTATATTTTCAATACTTGGTTGAGTCCGTATTCCATACTGAAATACGCAACGGAAGGACGTTTGTCATCCGGTGTAACATCCATATAATTGCGAAACTTTGCATATACGTCGGTTACTTTCTTCATCATAGCCTTGTCTTTCACTATCGCTTCTTTGCGATCGTAACCGAGACGTTCAAGAAGCATGACCGGATTGTGCCCTACTTCCTCGTAAAGTTCGCTGTCAAGGTCTTGCCACATATCACGTGCCTCATAGTTCCAAGCCCACCATATATTATGTGCCAACTCATCCAAACACTTCAACTGTTCCGGAAGTCTTGATTTGATTGTGAACTCCTTCCATTGAGGAGTGTTCGCATAACCTGTTTTAATCTTCATAACTAAAAGAATTTTATTTTTTTACCTATTTATTTCTGCCTTCTACTTTCTTCAAAGCAATGTCATAAGCATTGTAATAATGCTTTATGAATTTATCCCATAATGCTTTTTTCGACAGTCTGTATGCCTTGTCGCGAGCATCTTTTACCTGTTTGCTGTCAAAGCAAGCAAATTTCTTTATTGTTTCTTTTATCTCGTCTGCAACGTCAGAGTAGTTATAATCCGTACGACTTATTACTTTCACACCGTCTTCTATTTCGCCGTATTTTCCTATCTCGCTGTTTGCCCAAAGTCCGAAACCGGCAAGATTTGTTGTTATACATGGCACTTTAAATGCAATCGATTCCAACGGCGTATATCCCCAAGGCTCATAGTAAGAAGGATATACGCACAAGTCGTTACCTGATATAATGTCATAATAGGTCATGTCCAATAAGCCGTCCTTACCGTTCAGATAGCATGGTATGAATATGAACTTAACCTTGTCTTCCTTGCGGTTACGTATGTCGAGATGCCTGAACATACTCGTTATTTTATCGTTTTCAATATCGTTGAGCCAATGAGTAAGGAAAGGCATTTCAAGCGGAGTGTCATGTTTTACCTCTTCGTTTATTCTCTCTGCAAGGTCTTTTCGTGCACTGCCTGTCCAACCGGGAACTTCTATAAACGCAATTACGTTCTTATCGAAACCTGCATCGTAACGCAATCTGTTCATCGATTCAATATACACGTCAATGCCTTTGTTCCTGAATTCATAACGTCCGCTTGTCGATACTATAAGCGTGTCGTCTCCCAAGTCAGTCCCCATAAGAGCGTTTGCCACTGCAAGAAGTCTCTTCCTTGCAGTCTTTCTGCTTTTCGTAAACATAGCTCCCGTCGGAACGAAATTATCTTCAAAGCCGTTTGGCAGCACGACATCTGCCGGCTTATCCAATAATTCCTTGCACTCTATTGCCGTAATATCGCTCACCGTAGTGAAACAATCTACATTCATGGCAGTCTGTTTCTCTATCGAATGCTTGCTCTGCATGTTAAGTTCAAGAGCCATTTGATCGCCGTTGTAAGCCGAAAGATATTCGTAAAGAGGCTTGTTGTTGCCGGCAATACTGCGCCCGATGCTCGTTGCATGTGTAGTGAATACGGTGGCAATCTGCGGTATTTTGTTCTTGATATACAGCAGTCCCAAGCCCGTCATCCATTCATTGCCGTGATAAACTACGTGCTTGTTCTTTTCTATATTATAGGTGTAGAAACTTTCAACGACTTTCGCTGCTGCGAAAGAAAACATCGAAGCCTCGTCATAATCGCCGTAAGCATGCAACGAATCTACCTGAAAATGATTCCACATTTCAGTATAGATTTCATTCTTTTTCTCAAAGAAAGGCTGAAAATCAACCAGGATAACAATGGGTTCACCCGGAATATTCCAACGTCCGACACGGACAGAAAGGTTATCTTTATTGAGGGCATGTTCTTTCCATGCCGCACAGAGGTTGTCAGATTCTATAAACAAAGGGTTTTCTTTTCCTTGCCACACATCCGGCCCTATGAAGAATAATTTGTCACGGAAGTTAGTTTGCAACGTATTTGCCCTTGTGGACAAAACAGTATAAATTCCTCCTACCTTGTTGCACACTTCCCAACTGGCTTCGAAGATATAATCGGGGGTTAATAAATCTTTTACCATATAAATGTTTAAAACTCTTTTTATTACGCAGGTGCAAAAGTACGCATTATTTATTGAAAAATAATACTTTATACAAAAAATATAAGCAAAATAGCACAAACAAGCGTTTACAACGAGGTTTCAGAGCATAAAAAAAGACTTAAGTGTTTTTGGAAAACGCTTAAGTCTTTTCAGAAAACACTTAGACGTTTTGCTGAAAACGCTTAAGTGTTTTTATAAATCATTAGCTTATCATTTATGCCAGCGCACTACCGATAAGGAAGGTAGCTGCCAATGCCACGATAGCATAAAGTTCGGGGAATACAGCAAGAATCAATGTGTTGCTGAATACATTATGGCCTTGTCCGATGGCTGCAATACCATTGGCGCAAACCTGTCCCTGGCGAATAGCGGAAAACAGGGCAACCAGTCCGAGGGCAATACCTGCACCTAATACGGCAGAAGCCTGAATGGCAGTTATCTGCGGAGTAAGGATGCCGAAGATAGTCTGGAACATAAAGTAGCCTGCGAAACCATACAATCCCTGTGTACCCGGAAGAGCTGTCAATACAAGGAAGTTACCGAATGCACTATCGTTCTTCTTCAATGCGCCGATAGCAGCGTTACCTGCGATAGTCACTCCGTAAGCACTTCCGATGCCCGACAAACCAACCATAACCGCGATGCCAATGTAGGCAATAAACAAATTCATTTCCA
>CALGRN010000095.1 GCA_937880835.1 uncultured Prevotella sp.
AAAATACAAAGGTACAGGCATCACGGGACACTCCATGTTCCTCTATGAGCTGAATAAGAACGGCATTTCCATAGAGCGCATGAAAAACAAGCAGGGCAAGGTCTATGGCTTGAAGTTCTCATACGGAGAACATACATTCAAGGCTTCCGAAATCGGCAGGGAGTTCGGCTACCGTTCCTTGAAGAGGAACTTTGAAGCAACTAACCAAGAAGAACCCAAGAAACCAAACCAAACAATACAAGAACCAACAGAAAAGAAAGAACAGCCTGATACAGGTTATCAGCTTGTGCCTCCAAGCCGCTCCTCTATCTCACGAGACAATGACACTCCACGAGTACAGAATTCCATTGGTGCAGTGGCAGACACCATTGTTAGCGCAGCCGATGAAGTGGTGGAAGGGCTGGGCGATTTAATTACACCAACCACACATGGCAATGACTATGCAGAAATTGCATGGCAATGCAGACTGAGAAACCAAGCGAACAGAAAGAAGAAAAGAGGAAGAGGTATATAACCCACAGCCAAACAATCAATCAAAAGCGCAGAAAAGAGAATATTTCATCAAAAACGCTTGTTATTCGGTAACAAAGTATTATCTTTGCAAACAGAATAACAAGCGTTCTTTGTTAGGTAGAATACAGCGACTTGAAGTATTTCGCTCGTTTCCAAATCGTTACCAGTTTAGTTTATATAACAAGGTAACTTCCTTATTTTCAATTAGATACATTTTGATAATTATCTTGTTGTGCAAAACAATAACTTTCGCAGGACAAAAGGATAACTTTTGAAAAACAGTCTGCAACGTGCCGTTATTCAGCAATATGCAAGATGAGTTTTCATTTGTCAGAAAACATCTTTTATCTTGCTTCCGTATGGAGTGGAAAATATATCGGATGTGCTTCATTGACAGGTTGGAAACAATGACAAAATGGCATGATGACAGTTATTAGAAAATGCGTTTGGGTTTCGTTACAGTGCTTTCCAGTACGATTATTTCTGTCTTATATGCCATTGTTTTTCATCATCCGAGACTCTGCCTATATATTATATGTGTCATTGAAGTAAGTTCAGTTATGAATATTTAAACTTCTTTTTATTAACTTACTGCTTACATTTTGCTTTCTCTTTCAGAATAATTGTTTATCTTTGCACATCAATATAAGGACAGACGGAAGTACCGCCGTATTAAATTTAAACAGTAAACATGAAGCCGAGATAATGCGGCTTTTAACATTAATATAAACGAATTAAACAAACAAATTATTTTTATGGATAAAGTTAGTTACGCCTTAGGCATGGGCATCGGACGCCAACTGTGCGACATGGGAGCGAAAGATCTTTGCATAGACGATTTCGCACAAGCGATAAAAGATGTGGTTGGGGGCGTAAAATTGAAGATTGAAGACCGCGAAGCACAAACAATAGTACAGGAGTTTTTCCAGAAGCAGGAAGAGAAACAGCGTGCCGCAGCTGCCGAAAAAGGCAAGGAAGCAAAGGTGCAGGGTGAGAAATATCTCGCTGAAAACGCAAAGAAAGAAGGCGTAATTACTCTTCCGAGCGGATTGCAATATCAGGTTTTGAAAGAAGGAAACGGCAAAAAGCCGAAAGCTACCGACAAAGTGAAATGTCATTACGAAGGAATGCTCATCGACGGAACAATGTTCGACAGCAGCATTCAGCGCGGAGAGCCTGCAACGTTTGCACTCAATCAGGTGATAGCAGGATGGACAGAAGGACTTCAAATGATGCAGGAAGGCGCAAAGTATCGCTTCTTCATTCCTTACAATCTCGGTTACGGAGAGCGTGGCGCGGGTGCATCCATTCCGCCTTTTGCCGCACTTCTGTTCGACGTCGAACTCATACAGGTCGTGTAATCGTGCATTGATAAGACTTAAAGGGATATCAAACAAAAAACATATTCAATAAAAAGATGAAAAAAATCACATTCGCAGCCTCTATGGCTATTGCTGCCGCAGTATTCGTTTCTTGCGGCAAATCAACCCCAAAAGCAGACTTCAAGAACGATGTTGACTCACTAAGCTACGCTATCGGACTTGATCAGTCGCAGGGAGTTAAAGAGTATTTGTCAAGAATGGAAATCGACACAGCCTACATGGACGATTTCGTGAAAGGACTGAATGAAGGCGCAAGTGCAGGCGATGATAAGAAACAAGCCGCATACAATGCAGGTGTGAGCATCGGTCTGCAACTGAACATGATGCAGAAAGGCATCAACAAGCAACTCTTTGGTGCTGACTCTACGCAGAGCATATCTATGAAAAACTTCATAGCAGGATTTATAGCAGGTGCAACGGGCAAAGATGCCAAGATGACATTGGAGCAGGCTCGCATGGTGGAACAGACAAAGAGCGAAGCCATAACAAAACGCAGCATGGCTAAAACATACGGCAAAAACAAGGAAGCAAGCGAGAAATTCATGAAAGAAAACGCTGATAAACAAGGCATGAAGAAACTCGATAAAGGCGTATTCTATAAAGTGATAAAAGAAGGAAGCGGCAATATTCCTTCCGATACTGCTACCGTTATGGTTCATTACGAAGGCAAAACGATAGACGGAAAGGTTTTTGACAGCTCTTACAAGCGCAAAGAACCGGCAACGATGAAAGTAAACCAAGTAATCCCGGGCTTTACTCAGGCACTCACACACATGCCTGTCGGCTCTGTATGGGAAGTTTACATTCCTTACGATCAGGCTTATGGCGACCGCGACATGGGACAAATCAAACCTTACTCTGCATTGATTTTCAAAATCGAACTTGTAAGTATCAATAAATAACGGAAATATTTAACGGAGTCTTTAAGAGCCGCCACGACGGATAGTCTTGACGGCTCTTGTTCATTATAAAACAAAACAAGATGAAAAAGATTTTAGCAATGGCGGTATTGTTTGCTTTCAGTGCCGCTTTAAGCACAGCAAACGCCGGCGGAAAAAAGGACAAGAAGAAGACGCAGAAAAAAGCAATGATAATGTCAACGCCTTCCGACTCGTTAAGCTATATCGCAGGTATGGCAACCACAAACGGTCTCGATACATATCTGAAACAGCAATACGGCATCGACCAATCTAACATGAATGACTTCATGAGAGGATTGAAAGAAGGTATCGAGAACAGCGGTAATACGGGTTATAAGGCTTATGCAGCAGGTCTTCAAATAGCTTCAATGCTCGAAGAACGCATATATCCAAGCATTCAGAAAGAATTTGCCGGCACTCCCGATTCCATAAGCAAAGAGTTCTTTACGGAAGGTTTCATGGCTTCTATGAATAAGGACAACAGTCAGTTTACAGACTCTGCGGCACTCGCAATCTTTACTGCTCGCCGCTTATCCAATAAGGCTGCCAAAGACGAACAATTATACGGACAGAACCGTCGCGACGGTGAGAAATGGCTTGAAGATAACGCCAAGAAGGAAGGAGTAGTAACATTGCCGAGCGGTTTGCAGTATAAGATAATCACAAAAGGCGAAGGCGCAATACCGCAACGTACAGATCGCGTGATAGTAAAATATGAAGGAAAGACCATAGACGGCACTGTCTTCGACAGTTCTTACAAGCGTGACCCTCAGACAAGCACGTTCCGTGCCGACCAAGTAATAAAAGGATGGACGGAAGCATTGACAATTATGCCAGTAGGAAGTAAATGGGAGCTGTACATTCCGCAGCAGCTTGCATACGGAGAACGTCAAGCCGGAAAGATAAAACCATACTCAATGCTCATCTTCACGGTTGAACTTATAGACATAGAGCAACCCGAAGGCAGCAAAACAGTGGACTCTCCGAAAAGCGGAAAGCCTGTTGTTCTGAAAAAGAACGCAAAGAAATAACATGATTTAATGAGTATATAAGTTTTTAGGTTTTCATGTATCGTACATTAATCGACACATTATTATATTTATGGTAAATGCTTAATGAACCACAAGACCAAACAAACTTATGGGCTCAAAAACACAAATTCGTTTTGCGGTTTGGTTAAAACAATGTAACTTTGCAGAACTATATAAAAACATTAAATAACAATTCAATACTATGGCGTATAAACGTATTACGGCTGCGGAAGGTGCAGCAATGATTAAAAACGGAAATAACATTGCAATGAGTGGTTTCACTCCTGCCGGTTCAGCTAAGGCAGTGACAAAAGAACTCGCTGCTATTGCAGAGGCAGAGCATGCTGCCGGACGCGAATTTAAAGTAGGATTATACACCGGTGCATCTACCGGTCAGAGTACAGATGGAGTACTCACAATTGCCAACGCGATAAAGTACAGAGCTCCATATACTACCAACGGTGATTTCAGAAAAGAAGTCAATATGGGTAAAATACCATACAACGACTTCCATTTGAGCCATATGGCTCCTGAAATGAGATATGGTTTCATGGGCGAAATAGACTGGGCTATAATAGAAGTCTGTGACATTGAGGAGGGCGAAGATATATGCAAGGCTTATCTTACGGCTGCCGGCGGCATCAGTCCTACTGCTGCACGACTGGCAAAAAACGTCATACTTGAACTCAACTCGTTCCATTCGAAAGATGCTAAATTCATACACGATGTTTACGAACCGTTTGATCCGCCTTATCGCAAGCCTATTCCTATAATGAATGTGGGTGACCGTATCGGTAAACCTTATGTGGAAATAGACGCTAAGAAGATTGTAGGTGTAGTGGAATGTAATCTGGCTGACGAAGCACGCGATTTCAAAGGAAGCGACCCTATAACGGATACTATCGGACATAATGTTGCCGAATTCCTTGTTGCCGATATGCGACGCGGCATTATTCCTTCATCTTTCCTGCCGTTGCAGAGCGGTGTCGGAAGTACGGCAAACGCCATTCTCGGCGCACTCGGAAAAGATAAGAACGTGCCAGACTTCAACATATACACTGAGGTTATACAAAATTCCGTAATAGACATGATGCTGACAGGTCGTGTGAAGGATGCATCTTCATGCTCGCTTACGGTAAGCAACGAATGTCTGATGCAGGTTTACGACAACATGGACTATTTCAAAGACCACCTGACATTGCGTCCGAGTGAAATCTCAAACAATCCGGAAGTGATACGCCGATTAGGAGTCATCGCCATAAATACAGCCATAGAATGCGACATTTACGGCAATGTGAACTCTACGCATATAAGCGGTGTGAAGATGATGAACGGTATCGGAGGCTCGGGAGACTTTGAAAGAAATGCTTATATAAGCATCTTTACATGCCCATCTACCGCAAAAGGCGGTCTGATAAGCTCTGTCGTACCTTTCGTCAGTCATCAAGACCACTCTGAACATGATGTAAACGTGATAGTTACAGAATACGGTGTGGCGGATCTGCGAGCTAAAAATCCGGTACAAAGAGCAGAATGTATCATTGAGAACTGTGTGCATCCGGACTACAAGCAGCTTCTTTGGGACTATCTGAAGATAGCCAAAGGCGGACACACAAAACACTATCTGCCTGCTGCTTTCGCTATGCATGATACACTTGCACGCAAAGGTGACATGCGTCTGACAGACTATTCAGAGTATGTGAAATAGAATAACGCATCGCATAAATACCATAAAACGCCAATCCCGCAACTGAAAATTCAGTTGTGGGATTGGCGTTTTATGGTATTATATTAAAGTGAATTCGAAGAATTATAATTCTTTCTGTAATTTGATTAATATCGCGTATTGTTTTAAGTACTGTTTGTATGACAAAACGTTTTTGTAGCCATACCTATACGAGATAGCGTTGTTTTACATTTATCGGACAGACACCGGGTCTGTCCCTACATGCTGAT
>CALGRN010000096.1 GCA_937880835.1 uncultured Prevotella sp.
GGCCGGGGTTCCAGAAATGAGTACCCACGAAACGGTCACGATACTTCAGTTCAGCACTGATCTCGGAGGGGCTCATCACAGAAGTGTTGGTGCAGAAGATGGTATCGGGACGGCAGCGGGCCTCCAGTTTGGCAAAGGTCTCGCGCTTGATCTTCATGTCCTCGAACACGGCCTCCACCACCAGATCGGCCTTTGCGATCAGTTCACTGTCCAGATCGGTAGTGAACTCGATGCGGCTCAGACGATCCTCCAGTTCGGCCTCGGTGATAACACCCTTGTCCAGAAGCTGGGCGCAGTTCTTGCGGATGCCGCCGAAAACGTCGGTCTGATACAGGTCATAGACTGAGATCTGATATGCCGGGTTGGAGGCAAACACGTAGGCAATGTTTTTGCCCATCCGTTAGGTCCTTATTGGTATCTCCACACGCTCATCCTGTGCAGCGTTGTAAGCTATGCCGTGTATCGTCTTCCGTTTCCCGATACCCTTTCTAAGGCTATACTGCTGATTATTGCATTCTTTTTCTGCTCCGAATATCTGCACATCCTGTCGCTTGCCAATGCGCTTTATTTCGCAGCAGGGGTAATAATACGCCAAAGCGGTGTTGCTTTCGTTTCATTTTTCCGTGCAAACGCTTTCTCGATAGTTCCCATAGTGCTTCTCGCGCTTGATGCTTCCAATCTCGACAAGAGTGCTTTCGGCGGAATAGCGATAGTATATCTTTCTGTCAGTTTTTTCCTTTTCATATATCGTTTCCTGCCCGATATAATACGCTTGCCATCACTTTTCATCGGCAGAAACACCCTTTTGCTCCTGCTGTTCTCACCTATATTCACGTTCCTTGCAAAGTATTATCAGCCTTATATACTCGGTATCGAGCCTTATGGCATATTGTTCATTCTGCTATCCGTGCTTTTTGTTCTTGCCGGTTGCTTTTCTATCGGTCTGCTGTCGGACGTGTCCGGCATATCGCGTTTTGCTTTCGGAAAGCGTAAGATAATCTGCTGAGCGTGATGATGCAATATGCTTTTTACAGCTAAAATTTTTGATTTACGCCCAAATTGTCGTACTTTTGCAGTTGGTAAATTCAATTATAAAACGATATCCGAATGAAAATCGACAACGAAATATGCAGCTCGGTGCTTGCAGCCGTAAAGGAATTGTACGGACAGGAAGTGCTGGAAAAGATGGTACAAATACAGAAAACGAAACGCGAATTTGAAGGAAACCTGACGCTTGTGGTATTTCCTTTTTTGAAGATATCGCACAAAACACCGGAAGAAACGGCTAATGACATCGGCTCGTATCTCGAAAACAACTGTAAAGCGATTGCCGGTTTCAATGTTGTCAAAGGGTTTTTAAATCTCACGATAGCAACTTCTGCATGGATAGAATTGCTAAACGACATACACGCAGATGAGAACTTCGGAAAGAAAAGAGTAGATACCGACAGCCCGTTGGTAATGATTGAATACTCATCTCCAAACACAAATAAACCTCTTCACTTAGGTCATGTGCGCAACAACCTGTTGGGTTGGTCGCTCGCAAATATAATGGAAGCCAACGGAAACAAGGTGGTGAAGACCAATATCGTTAACGACAGGGGCATACATATATGCAAGTCGATGCTTGCATGGCAGAAATGGGGCAACGGCGAGACTCCCGAAACGAGCGGAAAGAAAGGCGACCATCTCATAGGAGACTACTATGTGGCGTTCGACAAACATTACAGAGAAGAGTGCAAAGAGCTTTCCGAGAAGTATATTTCGGAGGGAATGGACGCCGAGAGTGCTGAAAAGAAAGCAAAGGAAAATGCCCCGCTCATCATCGAAGCGCATGACATGCTCGTTAAATGGGAACAAGGCGATAAGGAAGTGCGCAACCTTTGGGAGATGATGAATACATGGGTGTATGAAGGTTTCGATGAAACTTACAAGGCATTGGGTGTAAGTTTCGACAAGATATATTACGAATCAGACACTTATCTTGAAGGAAAGAAGAAGGTAGAAGAAGGACTTGACAAGGGACTTTTCTTCCGAAAGGAAGACAAAAGCGTTTGGGCTGACCTTACAAAAGAAGGCTTGGATGAGAAACTATTGTTGCGTTCAGACGGTACAAGCGTATATATGACGCAGGACATTGGCACTGCCGACATGCGTTTCAGAGACTTTCCGATAGACAAGATGATATATGTTGTGGGCAACGAGCAGAACTATCATTTTCAGGTTCTGTCGATATTGCTCGACCGTTTAGGCTTCAAATGGGGCAAAGAGCTTGTCCATTTCTCTTACGGAATGGTCGAACTGCCAAACGGAAAGATGAAAAGTCGCGAGGGAACGGTGGTAGATGCCGATGAACTTATAGCCGAAATGATAGGCGGAGCACGTAAAACCTCTGACGAACTGGGCAAGTTCAAGGACATGACCGAAGCAGAGAAAGACGACATTGCACGCATTGTCGGGCTCGGTGCGCTTAAATATTTCATTCTTAAAGTAGATGCTCGGAAGAACATGTTGTTCAATCCCGAAGAGTCGATCGACTTCAACGGCAATACAGGACCTTTCATTCAATACACCTATGCACGCATACGCAGCATCTTGCGTAAGGCTTCCAACGAAGGAATCGTAATACTCGGAAAGCTCGAAGGTAATGCTCCCATAAACGAAAAGGAAATAGCTTTGGTTCAGAAGATGAACGATTTTGAGACGGCTGTTGCCGAAGCGGGAAGCAATTATAATCCGAGCGGAATAGCCAACTATTGCTATGAGCTTACGAAAGAGTTCAATCAGTTCTATCACGATTACAGTATTCTGCACGAAGAGGATGATGCAAAGAAAGCCGTAAGATTGGTTATTGCTGCAAATGTGGCTAAGATAATAAGAAGCGGAATGGCTTTGCTCGGCATAGAAGTGCCTGAAAGAATGTAGCATTTGGTTATAATATTGATATATATAATGTGTTTCCGATGCGCGACAATGCTTTGATCAATCCGCCCGACTACCGAAACGATACAGTGTTGCCTTTGCCGATAGAAGTCAATGCCGATGCTTGGGCGGTGGACGCAGCATGTTCCGGCAATCCGGGACCAATGGAATATCAATGCATAGATTTGCAAACGGGAGCGTTAGTTTTCCGTTTCGGACCTGTTCACGGCACAAACAACATAGGTGAATTTCTTGCTATCGTGCACGCGTTGGCACTCATCGAGAAAGACGGAGTAAAGCAAAAGTCCATTTACAGCGACAGTTATAACGCGATATTGTGGGTAAGGAAAAAGAAATGTAAAACCACATTGAAACGCAATGATAAAACCGAAAAGCTCTATCAGATTATAGAACGTGCGGAGAAATGGTTGCAGACCCACAACGTAAGCACACCAATCATAAAATGGGAAACAGACAGGTGGGGCGAGATACCTGCCGACTTTGGCAGAAAGAAATAGTTTGACGGTTGCTGTTTTCTTATTTCATTAAAGCAAACGGAAACATTCTCGCGCATACAATCATATACAATAAAACATCAAAAAGACATGGCTTCAAATCCCGATTTAGTGCAATACATAGCCGAACAGGCTGCCGGTGCAGGAGAAATAACGTTCCGCAAGATGTTCGGAGATTACGGAATATATTGCAACGGCAAGATTTTCGGACTTATATGTGATGACTGTCTGTATGTGAAAATTACGGAAGCAGGGCGAAAGGTGATAAAATCGGAGATGTTGAGAAAACCGTACGAAGGGGCAAAAGACTATTTCTTCGTGCCTGACATTGACGATCGCGATTACCTTTCAACGCTTGTCAAAGAGACGTTTAAGGAACTTCCGGAAGCTAAACCTAAGCGTAAGAAAGCGCCGAAACAATAATGCTGACGGCGCATGTTACGGAAAGTAACACACAAATCATAAGAAATTGTTTTATAAGTATTTTGTTGTTGCGTTGCGAAAGTTATTGTTTCGCAACATAAAAGCTATTGTTTTACAGCGCGAAAGTTATCCTTTTGCACGCTGAAAGTTATCCTTTTGAAATGCAGTTTGCAACGTCTTGATTTTCAACGTTATAAATATTGAGTCTTCGGAGTGTTGACAATGTACTCTGACAAACCACAAGCGAGGAAATGCTTTTATATGAAATATGCCGTTGTCTTCACGTAAATTCATAAAAATAATATCATATACACGATACACGTCGCATTTTATTAACAACATATTTTAATGTATTTTAAAGATTATTATATGACAGAATAAATGTTAAATTAGTGCTAAAAACACGTTGGTTATGCGCTTTTTTACAATATTCTGTATATATTTGCGCGGTTATATAAAATGATAATGAAATGAAAAGATTATTTTTCTTTGCGGTGATGCTTTTGAGTTATATCGCAAATATATCCGCACAAGACCTTGATGCAAAGTATGCCACCGACCTTTTGAAACCCGGCAGCGAAGCACCGGCATTCAAATTGAAGGGCAACACAGGCTATGAGTTCTCTTTGGATGATGTGCGCGGCTATTATGTAGTTTTGGATTTCTGGGCTTCTTGGTGTCCCGATTGCCGCAAGGATATACCTGCTGTTAAATCACTGTATGAAAAATACGAGGCGAAAGGCGTTAAGTTTGTCGGCGTTTCGTTTGACAATGATGCACAGGCGTGGAACAACTGCATAGCCAAAAACGAAATGACGTGGACACAAGTGAGCGAGTTGAAACGCATGAAAGAGTCGGACGTGGCAAAGAAATACAGAGTAAACTGGATTCCTACGTTATATCTTATAACGCCCGACGGCAAGATAGACATGGCAACAGTAGAGATAACCAAACTTGAAAAGCGTCTCTCCGAAATATATTCTCAGGCGTCGGCAGCTCCCGCAAAATACAATAAAGTGGTCTGCAAGTGCATTCTCTGACGCAGACATAAACCCTAATATGCGATGATTCATCTCAAAGACATAAACAAAACTTATTTCGGTGCGCAGCCTTTGCACGTGCTGAAAGGTATAAACCTCGACATAGAAGAGGGCGAATTCGTTTCTATAATGGGAGCATCGGGTTCGGGTAAGTCAACATTGCTCAACATCTTGGGCATCCTTGATAATTACGACAGCGGAGAATATATGCTCGCAGGCACTCTGATAAAAAATCTAAGCGAAACGAAAGCTGCCGAATATCGCAACAGGATGATAGGTTTCATATTTCAATCGTTCAATCTTATCGGGTTCAAAACCGCAGTAGAGAACGTTGAACTGCCGCTTTTCTATCAGGGAGTGAACCGCCGTCGTCGCCACAAAATGGCAATGGAGTATCTCGAAAAGCTCGGTCTTGACAAGTGGGCGGAGCATTATCCCAACGAAATGAGCGGCGGACAGAAGCAAAGAGTGGCAATAGCGAGAGCCTTGATAACAAGCCCTAGTATAATACTTGCAGACGAACCGACCGGCGCACTCGACTCTAAGACGAGCGTAGAGGTGATGCAGCTGCTCAAAAGTCTTAACAAGGAGGAAGGCATGACGATAGTTGTGGTGACGCACGAAAGCGGAGTTGCAAACGAAACAGATAAGATAGTGCATATAAAAGACGGTCTCATAGGCAGGATAGAAGATAATTCTGAACATATCGCAAGCCCGTTCGGAATAAACGGAATAATGAAATAGAAAAGACGTTTCCGATGAAACGAACGAAATGCAAGCCACGAACCGTTGCATTATTTTTTAAACAAAAGACAACAGATGTACGACATCATAACCGAAATATGGAGCACGGCAAAGCGCAATAAGCTTCGTACCACGCTGACAGGATTTTCTGTTGCGTGGGGAATTTTCATGCTCATATTCCTTCTCGGTGAAGGAAACGGACTTATAAATGCCGTTACCGATAATTCAGACAGGTTTCTCGCAAACTCGATGATGGTAGGTTCGGGATATACGTCGAAACCGTATAACGGACTGAAAGAGAACCGTCCGATAGAACTGGACGATAAAGACATAAACACAACAAGCAAATATTTCAAGAGCAATATAGAAGATATAGGAGCAGAGATAGACCAGTCAGAACTTGTGATGACAAAGGATAATAACTACGTGAGCGGTTCGCTTTCGGGCGTTTATCCCAACGAAATAGACATAAATAAAAAGGAAATGCTCTATGGAAGGTTTATCAACAAGATTGACTTGGACGAAAAAAGAAAGGTGGTAGTGCTTAGTGAGGATATCGGAAAACAACTCATGCCGAAAGATATGAGCGCACTTGTAGGACAATATATAAAAGTAGGCAACTTTGCTTTTCAGGTAATAGGTATATACAAGAGCGACCGTAGTCAGATGAACAATTCGGCTTACACGGCATTCACAACTGTTAGGACGATGTTTAATCGCGGAAATAAAACCGATAACATTATCTTCTCGTTTCACGGACTTAACACAATGGAGGACAACGAGGCGTTTGAGAAAGATTACAGAGCAAGAATAAACAGCAATCATAAAGCCGCTCCGGATGACGAAGGTGCGATATGGATATGGAACAGGTTCACTCAGAACATGCAAATGAATATGGGTATGAGCATCATACGCACGGCATTGTGGATAATAGGCATATTCACATTGCTCAGCGGAATAGTGGGTGTAAGCAATATCATGCTCATCACCGTCAAGGAAAGAACGAGAGAGTTCGGAATAAGAAAGGCAATAGGAGCAAAACCGCGTTCCATTCTGAGGCTTATAATAATAGAAAGCATAATCATAACCACGATTTTCGGATACATAGGAATGATTGTCGGCATCGCGGCTAATCAATATATGGACGCGACAATAGGACAGCAGGAAATTGACAACGGTGTTTTCAAAATGCAGATGATGACAAACCCCACTGTCGGAATAGATGTCTGTATAGAAGCAACGATAGTAATGATAATAGCAGGAACAATCGCCGGGATGATACCTGCACGCAAAGCAGCCCGCATAAGACCGATAGAGGCTTTGAGATCAGAGTGATAAATAATGTCATGAGAATAGACAT
>CALGRN010000097.1 GCA_937880835.1 uncultured Prevotella sp.
CTCTGAACTTAAGGCAAAGATGGAAATTAATATTATTTCTATGATAGATGCTTTCAAAGTTGCTGCTGATAATCCTGGTTCTAACGTAAAGATAGATAAAGATCATATCACTAAAAATGCTCTTGATGATATTAGAAAAATTTGGAAAAGCAGTGCTATGAGTTGTCCTCCTGTAAATATAATTACACGTTGTCTTAAAACATCGGAAGGTTATCAAGTGAGAGGCATTCCAATAGATATGCTTGAAGCTGATGAAAAAGAAGCAAGACAGGAATTGACCGTAGATTTTTTGCCAAATGGTATAATAAACAATGTATCCATCGCTATAGAAATGCATCGTTACGATGAACTTATGGCAGAAAAAACTTCTGATCTTGATTATGCTCGTAGGCAAAAAATAATAAGTTTCATAGAGGATTTTCGTACTGCATACAATCGGCGTGATATAAAAATGTTGACGAGTATTTATAGTGATAAAGCATTAATTATAACAGGGCGAATAATATCAGAAAAACCTAATTCTGATTTGACAAGAATGACTCTTAACAATAATAAAGTTGTATATATAAAACAAGATAAACAGCAATATTTGGTTAATTTGGAAAAAGTCTTTAAAACAACAAAGTTTCTTAACGTTAAGTTTGAAGACATTGAAATAGTTCAACATCCTAAATATGATGAAATATATGGTGTAACCCTAAAACAATATTGGCACACTAACAGGTATAGCGATGAGGGATATCTTTTCCTTATGGTTGATTTTCGTAATGAGGATAACCCTATTATACAGGTAAGGACATGGCAGCCCTATAAAGATAAATCAGGAAATATTATAATAGATAAAAAAGATGTATTTCACATTGGTTCTTTTCGTATTGTCAGATAAATTATAAACAAATATAACTTAAAATTTTAATCATGAACAAAACATTATTGTGTCTTATCCTATCTATGATGTGGATAAACTTGAATTCACAGAATTTGCTTGAAGTAACGGATGTTTCTGATCCAAATGCCGTATATGCGGGAATGTCAGATGAAGGTTGTGTCCTTGTTAGATGCGATCATAATATTGAGTTACTTTTTTCATCCACAATGGATAAAAGTGTAGAGCCTTATAAAACAGAACTTGAAGGTACAGATTCGTTGTATTATATACAATTTCCAACAGGTAAACGTTATTTGGGACGTACACTTAGAATTATGGCTAATGGTTATACCCCTGTTGATTATGAATTAGAGATTCAGCCAAAACAGTTTATAACGTTGCAGGTTATTGATCCTAACAGTACAGTAAATGCAGGATGTTATCGCGAACATAGGAATAAAGGATTGGAAGAGATTAGGAAGATGGATTATCGTGGGGCAAAAATTTTATTTGAAATAGCAAAAGAATGTTCAGATGTAGATTCTTTGGAAAACAATGCTAACATGCGTTTAGCAGATTCTCTTTTATATTATGTACAACAAGCAGATACAGCTTATAGACTGCTTGATTACAAAAAGGCATCAACTCTTTATAATCGTGTTATATACGTATAGTAAGCTTCGTTATAACGATTGCAAGGTAAACTTTTATGGCGACTGTCAAATATTATTTAATAAGGCAGAGGCTTTTTTCGCTCAAAAGGATTATTTCAAAGCAGAGCAACTTTATCAGAAAGTTATAGATGAAGAATGTCTTGAAGCTCCAAAGGCGATAACCAAGCTAAATGAAATAAAGTCATATAATACGGCACGCAAAGAACATTCAAGAGTAATTACATACGAATGGGCAAAAAATTTACCCTTAGGTATATCTACGGGTTCTTATAAAAAGAATAGAGTTGGAGGATTTTTCTCTTTTAGTTTAAATAATAAGATATTCAAATACGTTCAATCCGAATGTGCTTTAAATGATTATCCCGAAATGAAAATGCTTTTTGGTTGGACTTTCCATATCGCAGGTCCTATTTGGGGATTTGCAGGTCCGGGATTTGCTGCAAAAAGTTATTTCGGTAGATATAAAGACGATAATTATCCTATGTATGATAAAGGATCTGAAATGGAAGAAGGCGAAGAGACAAAATCATATAAAGAATTGAATAAGAAAATTAATTTCTCATTGGCAGTACCGGCAACGGCAGGATTAGTGGCTAAGTATTCTTATTTTGCTTTAAGATTAGGTTACGAATATCGATTTTGTTTGAAGAAAGAGCTTGAATCTTTTATGGGATGTAATAGAATTACACTCGGAATCGGTTTTGCTCTATAAGATAAATAAAGAATGTTGAAAATACTTTTATTGAAGTTTTTCAACATTCTTTATTTCAGTATTATCCTATAATATCCTTGCTTTCTTATTTCTTTAACGTATTGATAATATTAACGTAAGTTCGACGAATTATAATTCCTTCTGTAATTTTATTAATATCGCGTATGCAAAGGCTGTTGTTTGTCGGACAGACACGGGGGCTGTCCCTACGTGCGATTATAATTAAATCTTTTGGATTGAATTAATCAAGCTCTGGTTATATATACAAAAAACATCTCTGAAAAAGAATTTATTTCGTTTTTTCAGAGATGTTTTTCTGTATTGCAAATTCAGTGTTATTGTCACAAAATATTGTTGCAGACAATAGACTTACACGTTTCTTCCGACATCTTAAATTCTGCTTTTACGGACGTTTGTATGATACTAAAATTCGCTCGTAAAATGGAACTTGATATGCTTGAAGTCTTGTTGCGCCATGCTAAGCACGTATCCGCTGTCAGCAAGAAAAACATCACGCCCTTCTCGGTCTTTCGCCATATATTGATATTTGCGTTTCTTGAAGTTTTCGAGTTCTTGCTGA
The DNA here is from genome assembly GCA_937880835.1 of uncultured Prevotella sp. Taxonomy (GTDB): domain Bacteria; phylum Bacteroidota; class Bacteroidia; order Bacteroidales; family Bacteroidaceae; genus Prevotella. The sequence continues at coordinate 2,835 of CALGRN010000097.1, forward strand.
TTATCCGCTTCAATCCAGCATGCTTTATACAAGTGTACAGGCTCCCATCGGCATTTTGCATTATATTCATTTTCCAATCTGTATTGTATGACCTCGAATTGGAGCTGTCCCACAGTACCTATAATCTTGCGATTGTTGAATTGATTTACAAATAATTGCGCAACACCTTCGTCCATAAGTTGCTCAATGCCTTTGTTAAGCTGTTTCGACTTCATCGGATCATCGTTCTCTATGTATTTAAACATCTCGGGAGAGAATGACGGCAGTCCCTTGAAATGCAGCACTTCGCCGTCGGTAAGAGTATCTCCGATTTTGAAAATACCGTTGTCCGGCAGTCCGATAATGTCTCCCGGATATGCCTCATCTATCGTACTCTTTCGTTGAGCCATAAATTGTGTCGGCGAAGAGAAGCGCAATGTCTTATTCTGACGTACATGCAGATAGGGTTGATTGCGCACAAACTTTCCGCTGCATATCTTGCAGAAAGCTATACAAGAGCGATGATTCGGGTCTATGTTTGCCGTTATTTTGAATATAAAACCCGTGAACTTTGGTTCAGAAGGCTCTACTATGCGCTCTTCCGCAATGGTCGGCTTCGGCGAAGGGGCTATTTCTACGAAACAGTCGAGCAACTCTTGTACGCCGAAATTGTTTAATGCCGAACCGAAAAATACCGGAGCTACTTCGGAAGAACGGTATGTTTCAACATCAAAATCGGGGTAAACACCGTCCACAAGTTCAAGATCCTCCCTTAGTTTCTTAGCATCTGTATCGCCGATACGTTGTTCAAGCTCTTCGCTTTCGATGTCAACTTCCACCTTTTCGGTTACTCTTTGCTTGTCGGGCGTGAACAGATTAAGTTGGTTTTCGTAGATATTGTAAACTCCTTTGAACTTTATTCCCTGATTTATGGGCCAAGACAACGGTCTGACTTTTATTTTCAGTTCCTGTTCAAGTTCGTCAAGAACATCGAAAGGATCGCGTCCTTCTCTGTCCATTTTATTTATGAATATTATTACAGGCGTGCTTCTCATACGGCAAACTTCCATAAGTTTACGCGTCTGTGTTTCCACACCCTTAGCCGAATCAACAACAATTATTGCCGAATCGACAGCTGTCAGCGTACGATAAGTATCTTCTGCGAAGTCTTGATGACCCGGAGTGTCCAATATGTTTACTTTATATCCCTCGTAGTCGAACTCCATTACCGATGTGGAGACGGATATTCCGCGTTGCTTCTCAATATCCATCCAATCGGATGTAGCAGTCTTTTTTATCTTATTACTCTTTACTGCGCCAGCCACTTGTATTTGCCCTCCGAACAACAGGAATTTCTCTGTGAGTGTCGTTTTTCCTGCGTCGGGATGAGATATTATGGCGAATGTTCGTCTTCTTTCTATTTCTTTCATAATCAAATGGTTGACAGAGTTGTTACAAAGCCGACTTCTCGTTGTTCATCATTTTGCTTATGCAAACTTGAAGGCTCTCTTCCCAATGAGGATTTTCTATATCGTAAGCCTCTTTCAGCTTAGTTTTGTCAAGAACGCTGTATGCCGGTCGTTTGGCAGATGTAGGATATTCTGATGTGTGAAGTGGCGTAATGTGACAGTTTTTTATATCCGCAATTCTGTGAACAGCTTTTGCAAAGTCATACCAACTTGCAACACCCTCGTTTGAGAAATGATATGTTCCAGGTTTTATACCGTCGTTTATGGCAGTCATGATGACACGTGCAAGATCGCGGGCGTAAGTGGGAGTGCCTATCTGATCGAATATTACCCCAATTTGTTTCTTTTCTTTCCCGAGTCTAATCATGGTCTTTACGAAATTGTTTCCGAACGTACTGTAAAGCCACGCGGTACGTATTATCATTGTCTTTTCGCATAATTTGGATGATGCTATCTCGCCTGCGAGCTTCGTACTTCCATATACACTGTCGGGACAAGGAGTATCTATCTCTACGTAAGGGATGTGTTTTGTTCCGTTGAAAACATAGTCTGTTGATATCTGTATAAGCCAACCGTTACGCTTTTGTACAGCTATTGCGAGGTAGGCAGGTGCTTCTGAATTGAGCATCGTGCACAGTTTCTTGTCATTTTCGGCTTTGTCAACAGCAGTATATGCCGCACAGTTCACTATTCCGTCAATATTGTTGTCTATTACGAATTTATCTACCGCTGCTTGATTTGTTATATCCAATTCTTCAACATCAGTGTTGAAAAACTTATGTTGTGCGTTTTCTCTCTGCAACAACTGCATCTCGTTTCCTAATTGACCGTTACAGCCTGTAATCAATATATTCATTATTGTAATTGTTTTTCCTTTATTATTGTTTTTAATATTATGCCAGTTATGCTACTCGTCTTCAAATTGCAGACCCTCCATTTTGTCTTTTTGATAGTAGTCAGAAAGCATTCCTATAAAAGTTGTTATTTCCTTTATTGCATGTTCAGTGTCAGGACTGAGTTCCTTTTTACTCAATCGGAGCATCATAGTACCGTAAAGTGCATTGAAGCAGTTCTCTATTTCATTTACATCTTTATCACCTTTATTTCTCAATTCTACTATGAAAGGCAACACCTTGTAATATTCCGAATTATAGAAAGGAAATTTCATGCTTTGCAAGAGTTGCGCATGCAGTTCGGTCAAGTCATGCAGAATTATCTTATTTATCTGTAAATGACCGCCTTCTCTACATCCTTCCGAATTCATCATACGTACAAGATTGCCGTACCAATCTGCCATTTCGTCTTTTTGTTCATCAGAGTATTGAAACTTGTCTATATACTCATGGCGTATGCGGGACATACTGCAACCGTACACCCTTATTAAATCTTCAACCTGCCACATATACAGAAGATATTCGGCAATGCTTTTTTTTCTTAATTCCTGTGCTATGTACACTTTTATTTAAATTTAAAATGTGTAATCAGCGTTATGAAGACATAACGCTATATGTTTATTCAAATCATTATTTTCAGTAGTGAGGCAGCGTGTATAGATTGAAAATCGTACCAATCAACATAATGACTGAGAAAATAATCACAATGCTTCCTATTACTTTATTTATAATAATGATTCCGTTCTTATCAAATTTTCCGCGCACTTTATCAATGAGCCAAGTCAGTCCGAACCACCAAAGCAGCGCACCTAATACTATACTTAGATAGCCAGCAGTCATCAGAAAAGGATGATTTGGAACAACAAATGCGAACTGAGCAAAGCATCCCATGAAAAGAAAAATTATAAGAGGATTGGATATTGTCACAAAAAATGCCGTCATCCCGTTGTGGAAAAGAGTTCCTTTCTGATTACTGCTTACATGCATATCTTTCGTAGGATTATTCCTGTAACAATATATTCCGAAAAGCAGTAATATTAAACTTCCGCTTATTTTCAGCATGAAAAGATTCTGAGGTTCGGTAATCAAGTCCATTATAAAGCTCATTCCTAATCCTGTAAACAGTGCATATATGATGTCACTTACAGAAGCTCCGACACCTGTTACAAATCCATACCAACGTCCTTTGTTAAGTGTTCTCTGTATGCAAAGTACCCCGACAGGTCCCATCGGGGCAGATGCTATGATACCTATCAGTATCCCTTTTAATATTATATCTAATATATCTATATGAAGTGTGAACGGCATAATGGGTGCAAAATTGCTAATTTTTTATGAAATGAGCAAATTTAGCTGTCAAAACTTTGCTTGATACGATAAATTTAATAACTTTGCCACTACTTAAATTTTTATACACATAAAGAGTTTTACAATTAAATATATATAAAGAATAATGAATTCACAAATATTGAAACCGTATGTCATAGGTTTGGATTTAGGTGGCACTAATTCTGTATTCGGTATTGTTGACAGTCGAGGCGAAATAAAAGCCACTACTGCTATAAAGACACAGGCTTATCTGAATGTTGAAGATTATGTTGATGCTTCTGTCGAAGCATTGCATATTATAATTGATCAGGTAGGCGGAATAGAGAACATCAAGGCAATGGGAATAGGTGCGCCCAACGGAAACTATTATAAAGGTACGATAGAGTTTGCACCTAATTTGAACTGGGGAAACAATGGTGTTGTGCCTTTGGCGGATATGTTCAGCAAGAAACTTGATATACCCGTTGCGCTTACCAATGATGCTAATGC
>CALGRN010000098.1 GCA_937880835.1 uncultured Prevotella sp.
AACAATAACTTTTGAAATTCGTTTTGCAAACCGTTTATTTTCAACTGTATTAATTCGAGTTTCTAAAACTCGAATTAATTGATAATTTAAAGCGACAAAAATCATTGTTATTCTTCAAATTATCGAAAGACTTAAATTCATCGAACTCACGTTATTTTACATTAATTATTGAAAATTTAAAGATAAGACTATGTTATGGTTTATATAAAAAGGCAGTCATCCCTCTAAGATACCAGCCTTTTTCCAACTTTCTATAAGCATTGCAATGTCATCTGATGCTGTTTTTTCTTCGACCTCATAACGCTCTGTCAGTAATCTAACTAAGTCGTTCTCTGTAAAATCATCCATTCCGACACTCTCCCAAAGATATGCAGAACTCTCGTTCATACTTATTATATTACTGAAATCAATGTTCTCTTTTCCCTCTGCAACGATAATCTTCTCTCCACAAACCTCGCGAAGTTTAAATCCTTTTTTTACTTTCATTTCTACTATCTTTCTTATTCTTTATTATTATTTCTTTTATTGGCAGTCATAAAATATTTAATCCAAATACGACGATATGCCGCAAGAAGATACCTCCGAACAGGTAGTAGAGACATCCATATTAAAGAATAAATACGCCATTTCATTCCGTCTGTTCTGTCTAATCTCTCCCTACCTTTTCGGTAGAAACCTACAACAAATCCTTTAATGTCGGAAATACGGCATTGCTCTGTCATGATATTGCCGTCGCCTCGTAGTATTACTTCATCGCCATTTCTACCCACAACTCTGTGCAATACGTAATGACCGGGATTAATCTCTGCCAAAACTGCATCGCCTATACCTATATTGATTGCCTTTATCAGTAAAGCCTTGTCGCGACCATCTTCGAGAAAAGGACGCATACTGAATCCGCGAAGAGGCAATGTTACAGTATGCCCTTCATCAAGCATTTTTACAACCTCAGGAAGAAATTCTGAGTTTGCAAATTTCTTATCTCTTATCTTGATATTGCTTTGTTGCATATCATCGCAGCTTCAATATCGGGAAGACAATGTAAAACGTATATACCGGTAGTCTCAACAACTTTGGTCACTGTATCGCATATTCCATTGAATATATCTCCATCCCATTTCATTGACGAGCATGCAGGCAATAATGTAGCAAAAGACTCAATCGGCGAAAGTTTTTCAATACTGTTACTCTTTGCTCTGTCAATCCTTGTCACAGCTCCGAGTTTTGCCTTTATATCTCTATAACACGGTGTCTTCCCACTCCATGGACTTCCAAAGATATAAGGTTCTCCGTCTAATATCCGTATAATAGGATTATCATCATTCATCAGGTCGCATCCTTTTATATATCTAAGCCAAAGACTTACATGAGTACTTTTACCTGTTCCGCTCTTTGCTGTGAAAGCGTAACCGTAACCATTATGACGCACAAGAGATGCATGTATCAATAATGTCTGCATACGACTTCCGGCAAAAGCAAACACAAGCATCAGGGCATTATTAAGTCCGAAGCATCTTCTGTCAAAATTACCTCTAAGAGCACATTTACATTCAGAAAAGTTTTTGTCCGTAATAAGCAGACAGCATTCAGCACCGTTAATATCCTTTATTATAAACTGATAACCACCATTGTCAAGTCTATCCACAATAGTATCGCCGTTCCCGGTATCAAAAGCCCTTATTCTTTCTCTGCGACTCTTGTCAACAGGCATCAATATGTCGTCAACTACAAGTCTGAAAAAAAGTTCTCCATTATAATCATTCGGGCAGCTGAAAGCACGGAAAGATCGTAGCAATCTCATATTATTGATACTTGTATCATTAAATACAAGTTCCACATTAAGCTCTGCTATCCTAAAACGATTTACACAAGCATCTTTACAATTCATAATACAGAGGCAGAATTATGCTCTTTGCTATTTTTCAGTTCCAATAATCTCATCAGGCATTACTGCCTTGAATTTAAAGTTGTTGGATTCTATATATTTTATTTCGAATTTAGAGTTTTCTTTTTTCTTTCCTATACTGTACTTTTTCTTCATTTTCACATACTTCTTTTCAACTTTAACCCTGCTCTCTGAATAAACTATTATGCAGGTTCGGTTTGGTTCTCCATTCTGCGCAAGATAATCACGAAGCTGATAAGAGTAATCATCCCTGTTTACAAGGAATTTTGTCTTGCTGTCTATCCAAACATTATCTATTTCCTGTATGTCTGTGAAATAAACAGTAGAATCATTGAAAGAGGCAGCAAAACCGAAAGCATAAATCTTTGGTGTGAGCACTGTTTTGGCAAAAGTCTGTGTCGATTGCATAATCAACAAAACCGAATATAATACTGCGAATTTAAAAAGTCTCATAATTTCCTTTTATATTTTTATGTATATTTCTATCCAAGATAAGATTTCAGCATTTCATTATTAGTATTTTCACGTAATTTTCTTATTGTTTTTTCTTTTATTTGTCTCACCCTTTCTCTTGTTAAATCATACTTCATCCCAATTTCATCAAGCGACAATTCAGGTTGATTGATACCGAAAGACGACTCAATTATGTTTCTCTCACGTTCATTCAAAGAGTCCAATGTCATTTTTATCTCGCTACGCAACGACTCCATTAACAATTCATTATCAGTCATGGGGGTATCTGTATCAGGTATAAAATCAAGCATACTGCTACTATCTCCATCTGCTAATGGGGCATCAATGGATACGTGTTTCGCTGATATGCTCATTGCGTCCTCTATCTTATTTTGCGGTATATCCACATCATCAGCTATCTCAACAATGCTCGGCATACGTTCATTCTCCTGTTCAAACTTATTAAGCATCTTATTTATTTTGCTCACCGTTCCTACTTGATTAAGCGGAAGTCTGACTATGCGGCTTTGCTCTGCAATTGCCTGTAATATGCTTTGACGAATCCACCATACTGCATATGAAATAAATTTAAACCCTCTTGTCTCATCAAATTTTTCAGCAGCTTTCAACAACCCCAAATTGCCTTCATTTATCAAATCAGGCAAACTTAATCCTTGATTTTGATATTGCTTAGCCACTGAAACAACAAATCTTAAATTGGCTTTTGTAAGTTTCTCAAGAGCTTTGCGGTCGCCTTTCTTTATACGTTGTGCCAATTCCACTTCTTCTTCAACAGATAAAAGTTCTTCGCGTCCTATTTCCTGCAAATATTTTTCAAGCGAGGCACTCTCTCTGCTGGTTATAGATTTTGTGATTTTCAGTTGTCTCATTAGCTGCTACGTTTTATATAGACTGCAAATGTAATATTATTTTTTCAGAAAAAGCAAGATAAACGCAAAATATTAAACAACAGTATCATTTGAAAAGACAAAAGGAAAAACATGATATATAGAAATTCACAGACAGTTTTATTCCTCTATTTCTGAAAGACTGTGTGTAAAATTATTTATAAAGTTGCACACGGTTTCTATCGTTGCATAGTCTATATATCTTACGCTGCGTTTAAGATTCCTGCGCAATACTTTATTGTTGTTTCTGACAAAACCGGTCTTACTCTGTTTAAAATGCCATTCCTCTGCAGTATCTTTAATAATATGGCTTGCAGATCTTAATATTAACTTGTAAGCATCGTTCTCATATTTCTCCACAAAAGGAAGTTCGTTCTGTTCAAATTTAAAAACAGCCATGAGAAAACTTCCCTGTAATTGAGCTATACGATTAAGATGTAATTCCTTTAACCATGTGTCAAGTTTTATGAAATCAACCTTATCTCCTTTAATTCTAAGGTATAATCCAAGTTCAATAATTCCTCTTATTGATATGCCATAATTGAGCATACAATTTACATTATGAAGCAATATTGCCAATATGTGCAGTGTTTCTGTCGATGTGTCTATTGACCGATGTTCTTTTTCTATAATGTTTTTCAGTCTTTTGTTGAGTGGTTTTGCAGACAAATTA
>CALGRN010000099.1 GCA_937880835.1 uncultured Prevotella sp.
AGATTTTTTGTCCTGTATGAAGGCTGATATAAAATTCCGGGAGCATAAGGGGGTCGCAAAAAATGTACAGAAAAGCAGTTCCCTCCGATGCCGCCGCCATCGCCGCCATCTATGAGCGCATCCACGACGGCGAGGAAGCGGGCCGCAGCAGCATCGGCTGGCGCAGAGGCGTTTATCCCACGCTTGCGACGGCGGAAAGAGCCATTGCGGAGGGGGAGATGTATGTTTCGGAGCATGAAGGTGTGCTGTATGCCGCCGGGCGCATCAACCAAAAGCAGGAAGAGGTCTCTTACGCCGTGCCCTGGCTTTACCCCGCGGAGGACAGCGATGTCCTGGTGCTGCACACGCTGGTGGTGGACCCTCCGTATGCGGGCAGGGGCGAGGGCAGCGGCTTCGTCGCCTTTTATGAGGCTATGGCGCGAAGCATGGGCTGCAAGGTGCTCCGCATGGACACCAATGCGCGCAACGAGAAGGCAAGGCGGCTCTACAAAAGGCTCGGCTATCGGGAGGCGGGGATCATGCCCTGCGTGTTCAACGGCATAGCGGGTGTCGGCTTGGTGTGCCTCGAAAAGGAAATATAACTTTCCGCTCTGTTTAAGTTAGAAAAGCAGCCTTTTCCGCGGTTTTTATGCGGCAATTCGCTAAGTCAAAAAACGAAAAGACCTACCCACGAAACGGGTAGGCCTTTTTATGTTTCAGTGTGTTTACGCTTCCACCTGTGACTTTGCGTAGTCAACAAGCTGTGCCAGCTTTTCCATGTCCATTCGGTTTTCAAGTTCCCGAAGCTGCTCCAGGAGCGCACCGCGTTCGGACGTCTGCCGTGGACGGCGGACCGGGGACAGACCCATAATGTAGTCAAGACTGGCGTCAAACAGTTCCGCCATGCGGCAGAGTTGGGGGAAGCTGGGGTAAATCTTGCCGCTTTCGTAGCAGCTGACGGTCTCCTGCGTAAGTCCCAGGACCTCGCCGAAGCCGGCCTGAGTCATGTGCAGCTCACCGCGCAGTTCCTTGATGCGATTTGCCATCTTTCGCTCCTTTTCGGCGCCGAAAACGGCACCTTTTATGACATTTTTACACATTGTTTGATTAAAAACAAGCGTTGCTGGTAAATAATAACATGGGAATCATCTTTATGCAAGCTTTTTTATTACGCGTGTGCGTATACGCATGGGCGCAGTTCTCTTTATTGTGGTAAAGGGTGATACTATGGACGTAAAGGACTGCGTGGTGCAGCGAGTAAGGGAGCTGTGCGCGGATCGCGGAATAAAACTCAACGAGCTTGCCACTGTTTCCGGCGTGACGCCGTCCACGGTATACAGCATGATGGATCCGCGGCGGCGGGAGATCTCCATCAGCACGATCAAAAAGCTCTGCGACGGGCTGGAGCTCACTTTGGGTGAGTTTTTTTCTACCTCCGCTTTCGATGCGTTGTAAACGATAAAATCGGGTTCTTGTTCAAAGTCAGCTTCATCCTGCGGACGTATAAACATATTGGTAACGAAGTGTGCCTGCCATGCAACTTCCATGATGAAGCGCACTTTCATGCGTGTGTCTTTGTTTGCACCGCAAAATCCGTCAACCACATACAGCTTCTTGTTTGACAGCTCTTTTCTTGCAATATCTTTTACGGCAGCCCACGTTTCTTCTGTTGCTCTGTGGTTGTCGTTCTTGTATTCTTCCGAAGTCCACCATACAGTGTCGTGAGATTTTGCATCATCGACGATGAATTTATCTTTCGGAGAGCGTCCCGTATAAACGCCTGTCATCACGTTAATAGCTCCGAGTTCGGTTTCTTGTCCTTTGTCAAAGCCTGTAAGACCTTCCTTTGTTTCCTCATTGAACAATACTTCGTAAGAAGGATTGTAAAGAACTTCCGTCGTACCGGTAATACCGTAACCGGTCAATACCGATTTTTCAAATTTTGCCATTTTGTTAAATTTATTTAGTTATGTATTTATCTTCTACTCTAAAAATTTCCTTAAAGAAACCATTGCAAAGGTAATCTTTTTTCTATTACGGTTGTAACTTTTCAGAGATAAAATATGTCTGAATATGAACCTTTTAGGTTAAAGATGTTAAAAATAACTTCATCCGGAATATATTTGTAATTTAGACTTTGCAAAAATAAAAGCTTTTTAATAATTTTGCACAATAAATTTATTGTTCCATTTATATATATAAGGTAAAACAAAGCTATGAAAGTAGTAAATTTCAGCGAACAAAACTCAATCATAAACCAATATATGGCTGAGATACGCGATGTGGAATATCAGAAGAACAGGCTTCTTTTCCGCAACAATATTCAAAGAATCGGAGAGTTTGAAGCATTCGAAATATCAAAGACAATGAGCTATGAGGAGAAGGATATTGCCACTCCTTTGGGAATTGCAAAAGTGAATGTGCCGACAGACAAGATTGTTCTCGCAACGATATTTCGTGCCGGTCTGCCTTTCCATAACGGCTTCCTGAATGTCTTCGACCATGCAGGAAACGCCTTTGTGAGTGCTTACAGAGAATATACTGATGCCGAACACCACAACGTGGGAATACATGTTGAATATCTTGCGACACCGAGTATCGACGAGAAAAATCTGATAATAGCCGACCCTATGCTTGCTACGGGAGGAAGTATGGAACTGGGTTACAAGGCTTTCCTTACGAAAGGAACTCCCAAACGAATACATGTTGCATGCGTGATTGCAACACCTGAGGGAATAGAACATATAAACAAGGTGTTTCCGGAGGATAAAACAACGATATGGTGTGCTGCAATCGATCCGGGAATGAACGAACACAAGTACATCGTTCCGGGCTTCGGCGATGCGGGAGATTTATGCTACGGCGACAAGCTGTGATGCGGTCAAGAGTATTATACGCATAATCGGACACGATAGTTTCGTACACGATAAACTCCAATTTCTATCCTGTCGAAAATCTATATATTAAAAAGCGGATTTCAAAAGTTATCCTTTTGCAGCCTGAAAGTTATCCTTTCAGAGTGCAAAAGGATAACTTTTGGAAATCCGTTTATTTGCTCTTTCATTTATAAAACAACAATGGCAGCAAGAAAGCGTTATGCTTCTGCTGCCATTGTTGTTTGTTTTATGTGTGCGCTTTGCCTGCTTTTTACATCATGCAAAGCATCTTTCTGCGTCCGTTTTATTCCAGATAGGTATATCCGTACAGCCCCGAGCGATAGTTGCTTAGGAACTCTTTTCCTTCTTCGAGAGATATCTTGCCCTGCTTAACGCTTTTCGTTACCCATATTTCTAATTGCCGCACGAGCTTCTTAGGGTTGTATTGAACATAGTCGAGAACTTCTTCCACTGTCTCACCGTCGAACACCTGATCTATATGATACTTGCCGTCTTTCACCGATATGTGTGCCGCATTGGTGTCGCCGAACAGATTGTGCATGTCGCCGAGTATTTCCTGATATGCTCCTATGAGGAAAACTCCGAGATAGTAGGTCTCGTTCTTGCGCATGGTATGTATGGGCAGAACGTGTGATATGTGGCGGTTGGTGACGAAGTTTGCCACCTTTCCGTCCGAATCACACGTTATATCTTGTATCGTTGCGTTGCGTGTAGGACGCTCATCGAGCCGTTGCAGCGGTATGATAGGAAAGAGTTGGTCTATCGCCCACGAGTCCGGAAGCGATTGAAACAATGAAAAATTGCAGAAATACTTATCTGCAAGTATCTTGTCAAGGTTCTTTAACTCCTCCGGAACGTGCTTTAATGTCTTGGCAATGCTGTTTATTTCGCGGCAAACACTCCAATACATGCTCTCTATTTCGGCTCTCGTTCTGAGGTCAACAAGCCCATGACTGAACAAATCAAGAGACTCTTCGCGTATCTGTTCGGCATCATGCCAGTCTTCAAGCATTGATCTTGGGTTCAGATTATCCCATATATCGTATAAGTCTTTTACGAGTTGGTGGTCTGTTTCTTTTGGTTCAAACTCCTCAGGCATCTGCGGAAGCGATGCGGTTTCAAGCACATCGATTACGAGAACGCTGTGATGAGCGGTCAACGAACGTCCGCTTTCGGTTATAAGGTTAGGATGATTGATGCCGTTTTTATCGGAAGCATCAACAAATGTGTATATACAGTCGTTGACATATTCCTGCACTGTGTAGTTGACACTGCTCTCGCTGCTCGACGAACGCGTGCCATCGTAATCCACACCAAGCCCTCCTCCGCAGTCAACAAAGTCAACATTGTATCCCATTTTGTGGAGTTGTATGTAGAATTGGGATGCTTCGCGCAGAGCAGCTTGTATTCTTCTAATCTTTGTTATCTGGCTTCCTATGTGGAAATGTATAAGCCTCAGACAGTCGCGCATACCCTTTTGGTCGAGTATTTCGAGAGCTTGAAGAAGTTCGCTCGATGTCAGTCCGAACTTACTTGCATCTCCTCCGCTCTCTTCCCATTTGCCTGAACCGCTGGAAGCGAGCTTTATTCTTATGCCGAGATTTGGTTTTACATTGAGCTTCTTTGCCACTTTCGCTATTGTTTCAAGCTCGTTCAGTTTCTCGATAACGATGAAAATGCGCTTTCCCATCTTGTGTGCGAGCAGCGCAAGTTCTATATAGCTCTGGTCTTTATAACCGTTGCATACTATCAGAGAATCGCTCTGGCACTGCACGGCAATTACTGCGTGAAGCTCAGGTTTAGACCCTGCCTCCAAACCAAGATTGAACTTGCGTCCGTGAGAGATTATCTCTTCGACGACAGGTTGCATCTGATTTACCTTAATGGGATAGATAATGAAGTTCTCTCCTTTATAATTATACTCCTCAGCAGCTTTCTTAAAGCAGCTCGAAGTGTTCTCGATACGGTTGTCGAGAATATCCGGAAAGCGTAATAACAGTGGCGGTGTTACATCGCGCAGCGACAATTCGTCAACCACTTCACGCAAATCTATCTGCGTTTTGTCCTTGCATGGCGTGACGTAAACGTTGCCATTGTCGTTCACACCGAAATACGAAGTACCCCAACCGTTGATGTTATAAAGTTCCTTCGAATCATCTATTGTCCATTTCTTCATTTCTTTTTGTTATTGAGGCTGTTATTAATGTCTATTAAAACTATCTTGATTTGTATCTGTTGGTTTTCTAAATATTCAGCAGCTTGCGCACTTTTTCTACGGAAATATGTATTTTTTCGAGATTGTCCATAAGACTAACGTCGAGCATGTGAATTGCTTTGTTGTAGTAAGGTTCGCGCTCTTTAACCTGATTTGTTATGAAGTCGAGCAGTTCCTCGCGGCTTTTTCCGACAAGCAAGGGACGTATTTTCTTTCCCATTTGCAAATGTCCGTAAAGCACTTCGGGCATTGCTTTAAGATAAACAGTATCTCCTTGTCCGTTCATATATTCCATATTATCGAAAAAACAGGGCGTTCCTCCACCGCAACTTATTATCACATTCTCAAACTCTGCAACTTCATGCAGCATGTTATATTCTATCTTTCGGAATCCTTCTTCACCTCTTTCGGCAAACAACTGCGGTATTGTCTTGTGCATGCGACCTTCTATATACCAGTCGAGATCATAGAAAGTCATTCCCAGTTCATCTGCGAGAGCCTTGCCGATTGTGGTTTTCCCTGCTCCCATATAGCCGATGAAGATAATCCTTATCATTGCTTATTTCTTCTTTGCAGGTGCAGCATTCACTATATCCATGCACTGTTGGTAGGTCAGTTCGGCTGCTTTTTCGTGCATGTTTTTAGGCATTCGGTAGTTTTTTCCGTCGTAAACGATGTACGGACCGTATCTTCCGTTGAGCACTTCGAGCTTAGAATCTTCTTCAAAATTCTTTATGTGGCGTTGATTTTCCTGCTCTCTTTTGCGGTTGATTAGTGTTATTGCCGTTTCGAGAGTTATTGTCATAGGGTCTTCCGTCTTAGGAATTGAAGTGTATTTTTTATCGTGAAGCACGTAAGGACCAAACCTTCCAGTGCCTATTACAACGGTCTTGCCTTCAAATTCGCCTACTGTTCGAGGCAGTTTGAACAATTCCAATGCTTCTTCGAGA
>CALGRN010000100.1 GCA_937880835.1 uncultured Prevotella sp.
CCATTGAAAAAGGAAAGATAAAGGCTAAGAAAGTGGATGATAACACTGCGGCAGAGGTTGAAATACAGGTGCATCTTTCGCCCGGAATATCATCAGATAAGACAATAGATGCGTTGTATGCATTCTCCGATTGCGAGATAAACATATCACCAAACTGCTGCGTTATAGAAGATAACAAACCGAAATTCCTTACTGTCAGCGATGTGCTTCGCAGCGGAGTGGATCATACAATGGGGCTTTTGAGGAAAGAACTTGAAATACGTCGCGGTGAGTTATTGGAGCAATTATTCTTCTCTTCTTTGGAAAAGATATTCATAGAGGAGCGCATATATAAGGGAAAACCTTTCGAGAACGCTGCCGATATGGATGCGGCATGCGAATATATCGATGAGAGACTGACTCCGTTTTATCCGCAGATGATACGCGAAGTGCGCAAAGACGACATTCTGAAACTGCTTGAAATAAAGATGCAACGCATTCTGAAATTCAGCAAGAACAAGGCAGATGAGTCTATTGCAAAGATGAAAGATGAAGTGGAAAGCATCGAACACGACTTAAACAATATGACGGACGTTACGATAAAATGGTTTAAGTTTATCAAGGAAAAATACGGAAAAGAGCATCAAAGACTTACGGAAATAAAGAATTTCGACACCATAGAAGCAACAAAAGTTGTCGAGGCAAACGAAAAACTGTATATAAACAGACAGGAAGGGTTTGTCGGAACGAGCCTGAAAAAAGACGAATTCGTATGTAATTGCTCCGATATTGACGATATAATCATATTCTATCGTGACGGAAAATACAAGATAATAAAGGTTGCAGACAAGATTTTCGTAGGCAAGAACATCATTCATGTGCAGGTGTTTAAGAAGAACGATAAGCGCACTATATATAATGTGGTTTACCGTGACGGCAAACAAGGCTACTATTTCATAAAGCGTTTCAACGTTACAAGTATGACACGCGACAAAGAATACGACCTTACACAAGGCACAGCAGGTTCAAGAGTATGTTATTTTACAGCCAATCCGAACGGTGAAGCAGAAATAATCAAGATAACACTCGACCCCGATGCGAAGCGAAAAAACATGTTCTTGGAGCGCGATTTCTCTGAGGTCATGATTAAAGGACGTAACTCAAAAGGAAATATTCTTACCAAGAAATCAGTACATCGTATAGGATTGAAAAGTCATGGGCATAGTACGCTCGGCGGAAGAAAGGTGTGGTTTGATACCGATGTCAATCGTATCAACTACGAAGAACGCGGACGTTTTCTCGGCGAATTTTATGATACAGACTCCATTCTCGTGGTTCTTGACAACGGAGATTTCTATATAAGCAACTTCGATGCAAGCAATCACTATGAAGACAATATAAAAATCATAGAGAAATGGGATGAACATAAAGTTTGGTGCGCGGTACTTTTCGATGCCGACAACGAAGGTTATCCGTATCTGAAACGCTTCATGATGGAAGCCACTAAGCGTCATCAGAACTACATCGGAGATAATGCAGCAAGCAAACTTGTCGTTCTCACCGATGAAGTTTTTCCGCGAATAAAAGTTACTTTCGGCGGAAATGATGCCTTCCGCGAACCTATCGAAATAGACGCAGAGCAGTTTGTAGGAGTCAAAGGCTTCAAAGCTAAGGGCAAACGACTGTCCACATGGCAGGTTGAAAGCATCGAAGAGATAGAGCCGATACGTGTTCCCGAACCAGAAAAGGAAGAAGACAACGAGGATAAGGATATTGAAGAAGACCTTGATCCGGACAAAGGAAAGAGCCGTCAGCAAGTGATTGACGAGATAACAGGGCAATTAAACCTGTTTGCGGATGACGAGATAACAACATGATGCGAGATATGAGAGCAAATGCAATGATAATGCGTGTTATGTGCATGATAATGTTTCTGATGACATCCGTTGCTTCCGCGATGTCTCAAACTGACAGTACGAATGCCGAAACAGTATCTTGCGCATTGCGGGACAAAGTCATTTCACTTGCTCCTAAAACACTCATAACCAATACAAGAATGCTTGGCATAGGAACGGTGGATATTCTCGACACTTATCTTTCACCCGAAAAATACACCGGAATCGAGCTTCGTTTCATCTCACATACCATACGCAGAAAGGGATTTGATAAGATTTCACGCGGTATTATTCATCAAGGAAGCATCTCACGCACAGAAAACAGAGCCGGAACAGCAACCGAAATGGCAGGTATGTACAGCTTCGGTTATGCTTGGTATTATAACCGCGACTTGCTTGATATGCGTCTGAATATAAGAGCAGGTTGTATGATTGATGCCAATGCGGGATTTATTTACAACACCAGGAACGGCAACAATCCGGCGCAGGCACGATTGTTTATGAACATAACACCAACGGTTGCAGCTTCCTATTGCTTTGACATCGGCAATCATCCGTTTGCTGTTAATTATGAACTTGCAGTTCCTTTGCTCGGTTTAATGTTCAGTCCTGCATACGGACAATCATATTATGAAATCTTCTCGGAAGGCAATTACGACCACAACATAGTTCCCACAACGTTTGTCTGTGCCCCGTCAATGCGCCAGATGCTTACGTTCGATTTCACACTTCTGCGCACCGTATGGCGGATAGGTTATCTCGGCGACATGTATCAGGCAAAGCCAAACAACCTTAAAACACATGTCTATACTCACTCTATAATAATAGGAATGGTGAAAAGGTTTTCTATCGTGAAATAAAAACAACTTACCGCAAATGACTATTAAACAACTGTTCTCATCCCTTATAATTTCAGCAGCTTTTCTTTCACTTGCTTCCTGTGTCAGCGAGGAAGAACACTCAAACGATCCGCGAGGCAACTTTGAAGCTTTGTGGCGTATCTTCGACGAGCGTTATTGCTTCTTCGAGCATAAGGAAATCGATTGGAACGAAGTGCACACTCGCTATTCGCGCCGTATAGACGATGACATGTCGGAGTCTCAACTCTTTGAAGTGTTGGGCGATATGCTTAGCGAACTGCGTGACGGACATGTGAATATGTACTCGCCTTTCGACATCTCACGCAATTGGACATGGCATGAGAACTATCCTTCCAATTTCAGTGACACGCTGATGAGAAAATATCTGAACACCGATTATAAGATTGCAGGCGGAATAAAGTATCGAGTTCTCGACGACAACATAGGATATATGCGGTGTGAAAGTTTCGCAAACAATATCGGAAGCGGTAATCTTGATGAGATATTGCTGTTTCTCGCACCATGCAACGGACTTATAATAGATGTTCGCAACAATGGCGGTGGTATGATAACAACAGCTGAGAAACTTGCTGCAAGGTTTACGAACAAAGATATTCTCGTAGGATACATGCAGCACAAAACAGGAAAAGGGCATAACGATTTTTCTGAAATGAAAGAGCAATGGATTAAACCTTCGAGCGGCATAAGATGGCAAAAGCGTGTTGTTGTGATTACAAACAGGTCTGTTTACAGTGCTGCCAACGAGTTTGTAAAATACATGCAGTGTTGTCCTTACGTTGAAACGGTAGGTGACAAGACTGGTGGCGGCGCAGGTTTGCCTTTTTCAAGCGAGCTGCCAAACGGCTGGGCAGTACGCTTTTCAGCGTGTCCGATGTATGATAAAGATAAGAAACTGACGGAATTCGGCATTGAACCGGACTATAACGTTGCAATAACTGATGCCGATTTCCTGCGGGGAGAGGACACCATAATAGAATTTGCAAGAAAGATATTGAAAGAAAAAAGATAGAAGCGGTAGCGTTTCTTATACCTATAAAACGCATTGACGTATCATTATATAAGCATTGTTTTATTTTAATGGCATTGCTTTATTTCTTACAAAGATACGATTATATTTCACATGTGTTTTATTACATGAATGCAAAAGTTATTGTTTTGCATCCTAAAAGCTATCCTTTCATCGTGCAAAAGCTATTGTTTTGCACGATGAAAGGATAGCTTTTGAATATCGATTTCCAACACGTTGATACACAGGTGCATATATATCGCATACCAATAGCGGCGGCAATATCTGTTTATATAAGTGGAATAAGGTATTGGTGAAACTTTTAAACAAGGGTGCAAACAGCAATCTATATGTATTATTCGGTTATGAATTTGGAAGACTTCAATACCAAATGACATTCAACTGTTTATTTCTACCCTTGCGTAAGATATAAAACGCATAAAAATAAAGAGTCGAAATACAAAACATACGATGTTTTTCTTTATTGCAAAACAAAGACTAACAACATGATATATTTGTATTTCGACTCTTTTTGTTCTGTCATTCGTCAATGAACTTCAACAAGAAATCTACTGCTCCGTTAACACCGAACTTGCCTATATCCAATGCTATGTCGTAGTTTCTGCAATCATACCAATCTCGTCCCGTAAAGGTTTTAGTGTATGTCTCGCGCATATAGTCGTTGTCCATAATCATCTCCAAAGCATCACTTTCACTAACGTTATATTTCTTTATCACGCGTGCAATGCGATGTTTCATTGACGAATAAAGGAAAATTTTCAAAGCATTGGGCGTTTCTCTGAATACATCGAAAGCGCATCTTCCTATTATTACACAGCTTTCTTGTGCTGCAATCTGCCTCATTGCCAACGATTGTGCGGCGAACAACCTACGTGGTGTTATGTCGCTTGCAGTGGCAGCGTATTCGTTTTTCGTAATAAATCCTTGATAGAATTGTGCAAAATCATCCCACCAAGAAGTGCGCTTCTCTTCTATTTTACTTGCTTCATCCTCTGTGATGTTGAATTTTTCGGCAATAGCTTTTAATATCTGCCGGTCTATCAGTTTAATTCCCAAACGCCTTGCTATCTCCATTCCAATCTCGTGACCACCCGTTCCGAACTGTCGGTTGATGGTTATGACAAATCTTTCGTTCCTGTTCATGGCATCTCCCTTTCTTTAAATGAAATTAAACAATAACAAAATGCTTTCACGCAGTAAATATAATCAAAATATATATTATATCCAAATAATTGTAAACAAATTGACTATAATTCGTTCATTATCAATCATAAAGAGAGCAATCAGATGTTAAACGGCAAGGAATTATGCAGAGGTTGATATATAACACCTAACGCTTTATTATGAAATTTCCTATTCTGTGCGTTATTCCTTTTTTGTTTATGCTCCTTACGGTATATACTCCTTCGGGCAGCTTGCTTATGTTTACGATATTGGAAGAATAAGAACGTGTTGCAATTACAACTCCGCTTATGCTTTCTATTGTTATGTAATCGGCATCCAAGACAGAAGATTTCTTGGGCAGTTCAAGACGTATTCCGTCGTTTTTAAGCAGTCGTTTATTCGCTATTGCAGTCTGCTTCTTCATTTGAAGCGGCTCACTCTCGTTTCCATATCTGTCAACAGCCGTCACCGCGTAATAATATTCCTTGTCTGTATTTATGCTTATGGACGTGCCTTTCCTGCGCATACTTATAATGTTTCTTGCATCGTTCACATCAACGGGATATACTTCCGATGCATATACATTATATAATAAATAGGGAGAATCGTTGCGATTTGATGCCCCACTCCACTCCAACGTGGTTTTGTTTTCATATACATTCACTTGCATTGACAACGGAGACGAGGGCGATTTCTTTCCTTCCCACGTCATGGCAGGTATCATTGCAGGATAGCGATTGAATGTGTTTGCGGTGTAATTGTAAATTCCTTTCACATCATCTGTAAAGAATTTGCTTCGGAAGAAAGCATGCCCCATACCATATTGTCGCAATACATTCATCTCTCGCGTTATCGTTTCGAGATCCCAGTTCTTTTCAGACGGATGCATGAAATATATTCCCAATCCTGCCGAAATTATTCTTCCGTAGCTCTGTTCAGCCCAATCGATGGCGAAAGGATAAAACTGGTCGCCTTTAAAATACATCATCGGAAACAGCGCATCCATTAATCCTGTGCGCAACCATCCTTG
Organism: uncultured Prevotella sp.; assembly: GCA_937880835.1. Classification (GTDB taxonomy): domain Bacteria; phylum Bacteroidota; class Bacteroidia; order Bacteroidales; family Bacteroidaceae; genus Prevotella. Next base: position 5,977 of record CALGRN010000100.1, read on the forward strand.
TGCGTCTTGGCAAACTTTTGTGTATGCGTTCCATCCATGACTCCAAAATCTCGTCAAATCATCAAACTTTCCAATGGGAGAACAACTCATCTTGACCCACGCTTTTTCTGTTTTGACGGCATTATATATTGCTTTTACGATGCTTGTTATATTCTCCCGTCCTTCCTGACGACTTATTTTGATATTCCATGTCTCCGGATATCTTATGTAATCAAGGTGAATTCCGTCTATATCATAATTGCGCGTAATCTCTCTGCACATATCAGCCAGATAGCCGGCAGTTTGCTTTGACTCCGGATTCATATAACCTTCTGCCCCTATCTTACGTATCATTGACGGATATTTATTGCGCAGTTGCCTGCATCCGTAAGCATTCCATTTGCCTACCGGTATTGTTACTATCCACGCATGAAGTTCCATTCCGCGTTTATGACATTCGTTTATGGCAAACAAAAGTGGGTCATAACCGGGACTTTTTCCGGGAAATCCCGACAGACAACCGTCCCAACTCTCATATTCGGAGGGATATATCACAGTTCCGCGTATGCGTGTCTGCAACAGCACAGTATTGATATTGGCTTGTTTAAGTTTGTCGAGGATATTGCAAAGTTCCTGCTTTTGCTTCATTACAGAGCGTTCCGACTGTGCATAAGAATGCGGCCAGTCAATCCCTCCGATAGTTGTCAGCCATACAGCGCGTACCTCATGTTTCGGCGCATCTGCTGTCGTATCTTGCGAATAGGCAAATGTTGCGAGCAGCGAGCATATAAGCAGTGTATATATTCTAAGCATATTGATTTCTGTTTCGTTTGATTTTTTACGCTGATATCAATGCAGGCATCGGCAATGTAATCAGCATTCTTGTCTCAAAGTGTAATTTCTTGCGTGCAAAGATAGTAAAAAACGGCGATATATTGGAAATAACTTACATGCAAACAACGAATATAATGACTGTTGTATTCATCATATTAAAAAAACATATTTAGTTATTCTCACTTGTTTTGTTTATGAAAATCGGGACAGTAGTTATCTTATAGAAAAACAGTATATAGAAAACTACTCTATATACTGTCTTTGGTTGCGGAGGCAAGACTCGAACATGCGACCTCCAGGTTATGAGCCTGGCGAGCTACCAACTGCTCCACTCCGCGATATTAATCAATTAAAAAACAATTAATGAAAAAGATTCTACTCTCTTTTCATTTGCGTTTGCAAAGGTATTCCTTTTTTTTTGATTGGCAAAATTTTTTAATATGTTTTTATGACTTCTTTGTATTTGATACACTTTATATACGGTGTAATATCCTATTTTACACCTCAATAAAAACAAGTATTTGATATTTTTTCGTAAATTTGCATCCGAATAAATTTATATATACAAAAATATGGAATTATATTATACAGGTATAATCATTGCCGTATGCACGTTTTTAGTAATAGGAATATTTCATCCCATTGTCATAAAATTGGAATATTACAGCGGAACAAGATATTGGTGGTTGCTTCTTATCGTAGGAATATTGACAGTTTTTCTGTCGTTATCTGTTGAAAACGTTATATTTTCATCCATTCTGGGAGTCTTCGGTGCATCGTCATTATGGGCTATCGGCGAATTATTTGCACAGAAAAAGCGTGTTCAGAAGGGTTGGTTTCCCATGAATCCGGCAAGAAAAGACGAATACGAACCATTGTCGGAGGACGAAAGTATATGCCCTGTGTCTCATAAAAAAAGATAAATGAAGACCGAACTTATACTCGTAGGAAAAACATCCGACAAGCATCTTGCATCAGGAATAGAGGATTACTGCGAACGCATATCTCATTATATGCCGTTTGTTATCACTGTTATTCCCGAACTTAAAAACACAAAGAGTCTGACAGAAGAACAGCAGAAAGAGCGTGAGGGCGAACTTATAATGAGCCGCATTCAAAGTTCCGACTTCGTGATATTGCTAGACGAACACGGTAAAGAATACAGAAGTTTGGAGTTTGCGCAGTGGTTGCAGAACAAATACAACACTGTAAGACGGCTCGTCTTCGTAATTGGCGGACCTTACGGTTTTTCAAATCTCGTTTACAAACGTGCAAACGAGAAGCTGTCACTATCTCGTATGACATTCTCACACCAGATGATAAGACTCATATTCACAGAGCAGATATACCGCGCATGCACCATTATCAAGGGCGAACCTTATCATCATGAATAGATGGAATACACGATAATTTTGTGCAATATCCGTTTTATGACAAGCCGACAGGTATATAAGCAACCGACGTAATCAACGCTAAGAAATCACATTTCATATATCACTGAAATTCAACACATTATAAAAGGCATCGTAAAAGCTATTGTTTTGCGCTCCAAAAGGATAACTTTCAGGACTCAAAAGGATAGCTTTTACGATGCAAAACAATAACTCTTAAAATGCGTTTTATAAATCGGTTGTTTACATCACTATAAAAACAAGCATGAAAAAGTTTTTATATGACATAAACAAAAAAGGACATGCAGACACGAGTATGCAAACTCATAATCTGTATGTCCTTTAATGTTTATCGTGCATTATGTCTGTTACGCATAGCGCATGACAGACAATCATGACGAAAACTTATTACCACAGTTGCAAACGTTCACTCTTAGGAATGTACATTTTATCGCTCGGCTTGACATTGAATGCATCATACCACATGTCGATATGAGGCAATGCACCATTCACGCGCCATTCTCCAAGAGAGTGAGGGTCGCTCTTTGTGCGGTTACGAATTTCCTTTTCGGTAATATTTGCAGCCCATACGCCGGCATAAGCCAAGAAGAAACGTTGCTCGGGAGTAAAACCGTCAACAGTTTTCAACGGTGCATCTTTCATCGCACGTTTAAACGCATAGTATGCAACTTGGAGTCCTCCGTGATCTGCAAGGTTTTCTCCTAATGTCAGATTTCCGTTCGCATTAAGATCAGGAAGAACCTTTATGGCAGAGAAGAAGTCTGCATACTTACCCGTACGCTGTGTGAAATTCTGACCATCTGCTTTCGTCCACCAGTCTGTCATGTTTCCATTCTTGTCGTAATGGCGTCCCTGATCATCAAATCCGTGTGTCATCTCATGTCCTATGACAACACCTATCGCACCATAGTTGAAAGCATCATCGGCTGTCATATCGAAGAAAGGAACTTGCAAAATACCTGCGGGGAAACAGATTTCATTTGTAGTTGGATTGTAATAAGCATTTACAGTCTGCGGTGTCATAAGCCATTCCTTACGGTCAACAGGCTTTCCTGCGCGGTTTTCTATTTCCCATTTGTTCCAGAAACGGCGGCATTCCATAACGTTAGCGTAGAAAGATTTATCGTTGTCTATTGTTATATCAGACAAGTCTTTCCATGTATCGGGATAACCGACCTTAACATAAAAGGCGTTAAGTTTATCAAGCGCAGCCTTCTTTGTCTTGCTGCTCATCCAGTTCTGAGCATTTATTCGCTCCGCAAGTGATACTTGAAGGTTCTTTATAAGCTTCTCCATGCGCGCTTTTGCGGGTGCAGGAAAGTAACGTTCCACATACATTTTGCCGAGAGCTTCACCCATTTGACCTTCCACTTGATTGGTTGCGCGCTTCCAACGAGGATAGTTTTCCTTTCTTCCGGAGAATGTTTTACCAAAGAAATCGAAGTTTGCTTCAACGATATAATCACTCAAAAAGCTTGCAGCACCTTGTATTATGTCCCATTGCATATATGCACGGTAGTCATCGACACTAACGTTTGCAATAACCTTATCTGCTCCTGCGAGGAACGAAGGCTGCCCTACAACCATGTTCTGTATATACTTTGAGTCAACACCTTCGGCATTCATCAAGCGTGTGAGTTGCAAATGAGGATAGTTTTTCTCAAACTCTTTCAGCGTCATTTTGTTATAGTTAGCCTCCACGTCGCGCAATTCCGTTCTGCTCTTGCTGACCTTTGCAAATGCAGTCTCTATGTTCAAGATGCCTTCCATCTTCTTCTCCGACTGCTCTTTATTAAAGCCGAAGAATTGGAACATGCGTACAATGTGCTTCTTGTATGCATCACGTATAGCCGCAGTTGCAGGGTCGTTATCAAGATAATACTCTTTTTGTCCGAGCGTCAAACCACCCTGATAGATATTGAGAATATTCATCTTTGCATTCTTTTCGTCTGCACTGAAACCCGCACCGTAGAAGTTTGTAAGCCCATAAGGAGCATATTTCATCTTCAAATTGTCAAGCTCTGACACCGTTTTAGCAGCCTCAAACTCCTTTATAAGGGGCATTACCGGCGTCACACCTTCACGGTTCAAGCGGTCAGAATCCATAGCAAGTTTATAGAAATCGCTAAGCTTTTGCTCTATTGTTCCTTTTGCATAAGAACCTTTTTCGAGTTCTTTCAGGATGGTGTTTATACGCATATTGTTGTCTTGTCCGAGCCTGTCAAAGCTGCCAAAACGTGAATAAGCGGCAGGCAACGGATTTGCTTTCATCCATCCACCGCATGCAAACTGATAGAAATCATCACCTGCCTTGACACTCTTGTCAAGGTCTGCCATGTTGATTCCCGATTTAAGTTCCTGTGCAAAACCTGATAAAGGTATTGTTGCAAACATCATAATTGGGATTAATCTTTTAATTTTCATCTTTTTATTATTTATGTTTTAAAAATATACTTACTATTTATTTGTTCATCGAATAGCGTTTACTTAATCTTAAATACTGATTTACAAACCGAGCAATTCTTCTGAAAGTTTCTCCCATTTGTCTATCTCTTCATCAAGAATTTTCTTTGTTGAAGTGTATTCCGTAA
>CALGRN010000101.1 GCA_937880835.1 uncultured Prevotella sp.
GATGCGTTGGCACATGAAACAAGAAAAGCTTTATATCTCTTTACCCCTTCTTCTTCGCTTTCAATCTCGTATGTTTCAGGTTTATATTTAAGTCCCTCTTTCAGAACTTTCTCTGCATAAGTGATAGGTCCTCGCTTTCCAGACATTGCAAATTTAAGACTGATGAATGCGTCAAACCCCATACCGCATGTACAGAAGAAAGGTATGTCGTTTATTATACCATAGTCTAACTTGTGTATTTCGCACTCGTTGATTATTTCTATTGCTTTTTTCGTATCCATAGGTATAAGCAAATGCCTTGCGAGACCATTGCCCGAGCCTGACGGTATTATGCCCAAAGCTGTTTCTGTGTTTATCAGTTTTCTTGCAACTTCGTTTACAGTGCCGTCTCCTCCTATTGCAACCACGATGTCGGTATTGTCTTTCACCGCCTTTTCTGCTATCTCCGAAGCATGCCCCGCATACTCTGTATATGTTATATCGTAGTTGAACTTACTTGTGTCCAACTTACTTCCTATTATGTCAGGTATGCTTATTTTGCTTGAAGTACCCGAAATAGGATTCATAATGAAGACAATTTTCCTCTTTTCAGCTAACATATCCATAATGCAAAATTAAGAAAAAGCCGTTATAAAATGATTTCAAAAAGTCATTTTTTTTATGTCTCAGCATATTTCTTATAAAAAAAAGTGATTTATTAGGTTATTTTTGTAACTTTGCAGCCTGATAAAAAGGTAGTAAGATTACACCTATATTTATATAATGGGACAATTACAAGAAAGATACAAGAATTATCGCGAACCGCAGAAATTTATTGATGCTGGTGTGTATCCTTATTTCCGTGAAATAACCAGTAAGCAAGGAACGGAAGTTGAAATGGGAGGACACAAGGTGTTAATGTTCGGTTCAAATGCTTATACCGGTCTTACAGGCGATCAAAGAGTAATAGATGCTGCAAAGGAAGCACTTGACAAATATGGTTCAGGATGTGCAGGAAGCCGTTTCCTAAATGGTACTTTGGATATACATGTTCAGTTGGAGAAAGAACTTGCAGAATTTGAGCAGAAAGAAGATTGCCTTTGCTTTTCAACAGGATTCTCAGTCAATCAAGGCGTGCTTGCCGTTGTAGTAGGACGTGGCGACTATATTATCTGCGATGACAGAGACCATGCAAGCATTGTAGATGGACGCCGTTTGTCGTTTGCCACGCAGCTTCATTACAAGCACAACGATATGGAAGACCTTGAACGCGTTCTTCAAAAATTGCCAAAGGAAGCAGTTAAGATAATCGTCGTTGACGGCGTTTTCTCAATGGAAGGCGACTTGGCAAAACTCCCGGAGATAATAGAACTCAAACATAAGTATAATTGTTCTGTTATGGTTGATGAGGCTCACGGATTAGGAGTCTTTGGAAAAGAGGGTAGAGGCGTGTGCGATCATTTCGGACTGACGGATGAAGTAGATCTCATTATGGGAACATTCTCAAAGAGCATGGCATCAATCGGCGGTTTTATTGCAGGCGATAAAGATACTATCAATTTCCTTCGTCATAACTGTCGTCCTTATATATTCAGTGCATCTAATGCGCCTGCGGCTACTGCTGCTGCATTGAAAGCACTTCATATAATGAAAGCCGAACCTGAAAGAATGGAAGTATTATGGGAAGTTACAAATTATGCGTTGTGCAGATTTCGCGAGGAAGGATTTGAGATAGGTGATACCGAGAGCCCAATAATACCGTTGTACGTGCGTGATATAGATAAAACTTTCTTGATTACGAAATTAGCTTTCGATGCAGGTGTGTTTATTAACTCAGTCGTTCCGCCTGCTTGTGCACCGCAAGACACGCTTGTTAGATTTGCATTAATGGCAACACATACAAAAGAAGAGGTTGAGCGTGGTGTGCAAATCTTGAAGAAGATTTTTGTAGAGCAAGAGATTATAAAATAATTGCACAAATATTTGTGACAAAATTTGCAAGGTTAAAATAAAGTAGTTACCTTTGCATCCGCAAATTGAATTTTGCATATTCGGGGTGTAGCGCAGCCCGGTAGCGCTCCTGGTTTGGGACCAGGCGGCCGCAGGTTCGAATCCTGTCGCCCCGACAAAAAAGGAAATACATTATAAGGTGTATTTCCTTTTTTGTCTTTTTAGTGATGAAAAATGACAAATGTAAAAATAATTTTGTCGTTTGTTAGAAGTGTTGAAAAATAATTTTGCATAATGTACGGCGTATATAATTAATGTATATTATTATTAATTTATGAAGTAATTACAATTATTGCTACCGGTAATTATTATGTATATTGTGTTTTTTATTTTGTTCTTGAAATCAACATTTCAAAAAAAATGAATGTTGATTTGTAGAAAAAATATAGATTTTTATGTTTTAATGTTATTGTTTGTTGCAGTTTTTGTTTGAAATAGATTTATTATGAGTGTTTTAAGTTTTAATTAATTACAAAAATATGCTTCGTAAGTGAAAAGAATTTACTCCTATTTCGTAAAAAACTTTATGATTTATTTTGTTTTTTATTTTTTATTTCCTAATTTTGTTGCGATAGAAAAAGTCTGATATGCGAGAAAGCGAAACCGCTCGCATGAAGATTATTACAAACTTTATGGTTTCAATCTATTTACTATGTTCAAAAAAATTACTTTCTTAGTTACAATGCTTTCGTTCGTGACAGTGACATGGGCGCAAGTGGGTATGACGGCGAAGAACCGAGTGCAGGGAAATGTTAAAGCTCAGAAGAAACTCGTTCCGATGAAAAGCCCGTCTAAATCGCCTGCCGATTATGGAACGGTAGAAACTATTATGATGGAGGATTTCTCCAAGATGACAACCGGTTCTGTGGGAGCTCCCGACATGGAAACGGTATTAAATGATGAAGGGCTTTATGAATATCCTGTATGGATGAATATAAAGCCTGCATACACAGTGCTTCCACAATGGGGTGGACATGGTGTTTATTCTGCCGGCGGAACAATTTGTATTGCGGCAGAAGATGTTGGCTATGGAAATTTGAATACTCCGATGCTTGATGTTTCTAAATATGATGGCATAGTGTTCGTAGAGTTCAAAGTTCGTACCGATAATGGAAAAGTTTCTCAAAATATGGTTGTTGAATCTGCTGAAACTTACAATATGCAACCGACTTGGAAAGTGTTGGGAGCATATCCGTTACCTGATATAACAGAAGAATGGCAGACTATTACGGCTATGTTCTATGGAGGTGAGCATTATACTATGTTCAACTTCCCGGTTCAAAAACGTTACCAAGAGGACGAACTTGAACCTATCTATTTCGACTATATAAAGGTATATCAGGTTAATCCTTATGTGAATATGCCGACCGCATTGCCTCATACCAATTATAAAGGAACAAGTTTCAAAGCTAATTGGACAAAGGTGAAAGATGCAGAATCATATTTGCTTAATGTATATTCTATTAAGAGAGAAAACGAAATGCAGGCAGGGGATACTACATTCCTTTGTAAAGACCAACAGGTAAATGATACTACTTTCACAGTACAAAATGCTATCTCGGGAGAAACATATTACTATGATGTACGCGCGGTTAAAGGCAGCCACGAATCATTTGTGTGTCCTGCAATGGAAGTCTTCGACCTCGTTGTTCCGGAACTTGCAGATTGTACTATAAAAGATGGAAAATATACCGCTACATGGGGTGCAGTTCCATCGGCAGAGCGATACAACTATATCAGTTATCATGAACGTGAGGCATCTGCTAATGGAGAATTTGTTGTTACTGATGAAGACTTTACAGATGTAAGAGATTATGATGGTAATCTTACGGGATGGACCGTTGAAAAACCAAGTTCATACAGTTATGATGACTTCTATATTAAAGAAGTGGAGCAAGCAGGATGGCATGCTAAACAAGGAGCACCTTATACTGATTTCATTTGTGTTGACGGTTGGCAGTATATATTCAATCATCAAGATGCCGGTCTTATTTCTCCGGAACTTGATCTTTCAAAAGATAACGGAAGAATAAATCTGAGCGTGAAGCTCTACGGAGTTCTTGCAGAAGGTTATGACCAACCGTATCAGACAGAATGTGCTGTGGCTTTATTTAACTATAATGAAGAGAAAGGCGACTATGAGCAGGTTGAACTGATTTATCCAGAAGGAGTAAAACCGGAATGGAAGACTTTCAATGTTCAACTTACGAAAGGAAGCAACCGTTCTATCATAGGTATATATGCTGTAAACGGACCTGATAATCTTTATATAGATGACTTGAAGATTACCCAAAATTATAATGCAGGTGATACCTTTAAAGATCCTTTCTTGTTCCAACGTTTTGTAGATGGTACAAGTTTAGAAGTTAATTTGCCAGAAAAGACATCAGGACATAAAATTTATCATAGAATAAATGCTGTTAAATCGAATAAAGCAGGTGTTAAAGAGACTTCTTATTCTGAAATGAAATATATCGGTAAGAGCGATGTGATTTCTTCTATAGGTAGTGTGAGTCTTACACGTGCTGTTGTGCAGATGATTGACGGTAAAGTTATTGTTAACAATGCCAACAGTGATAATGTAAGTATTTACAGGCTTGACGGAACACTTGTTTACACTAATGACAGTGGTGCCAAGAATATTACAGTAACAATGCCTTCCAACGGTACTTATATCGTTAAGGTAGGTGATAAGTCTGTGAAATTGGTTTACTAATTGTTTACTTTGATAATTAGGAGAGAATTTCCTCTCTCCTAATTATCAATATTAACCTTATTTCTTAGTTTTTACTATTTAATTATTTGAGGAAATTAAAAATGAAAAAAAATATATATGGTTATTTAATATTATTGGGAGTACTCTTTTTTGTAACACAAAACGGAAAAGCACAAAAAGTTTCATCATTTCCAGAACCGATTGGTGAAAATCTAAAAACCAATATGAATAAAAGTCCTTTACTTGTAAACATAAATGAAGATAAAGGAGTTTTGATGTATGGAGCAACAATGAAAGATTCATACAATTATTTGCACTATGTAAAATTTTACAGCAAGAGACCGACTGTAATGGATAAGATAGCGCAAATAGATCCTGAAGATGAAGGATGGCATATTAAAAGATTGCGATGCGGAGCTTACTGTAACGGAGCTTATTACGGATATTTGGTAAATGTATATACTTATGTGGATGAACCGGAAAGTTTCGTAAAAGTGGACTTTGAAACGGGGACAGTTACAAGAATTGCAGAACTTGAACCCACAGATCCAACTTGGCCTACTCTTTATGAAATGTCATATGACTATAAAAGAAATGTATGCTGGGCACTTGGACGTAATAGTGTCGATGTTACTTCTGATATTTATAAAATCAATTTGGCAAACGGAAAATATGAAAAGGTTGCCGAACTTGATTTTTACGCATGGGCATTGGCTGTAAATTATGATGGAGAAGTATATGCCATTCAGGGTATTCCTGATGCCGCAAATGAAAACTATATTGGAACACAACTGACAAAACTTGATGCTGACAACAATTTTGCAGCAACAGATCGTTTTGAGTTGAAAAAAGGCAAAGAGCGTATTGTTCCAAGATATAATACTCAAACAATGGAATTTGACCACAATTCCAATCATGTATATTGGTTTGGTACAGATGTAAATGCCGATCAATATGAATATGATATTGATATAAAAAAGAGAGCAGTTATAAATTCATATATGCTTTATCGTGATTTTGTTTGTGCCGTTTATATACCTTTCCAAGGAGCGGACAACAGAGGTGCGGCAGGTAAGGTAACCAATCTTAAAGGAGTGTCTCCGGAGGATGGAAGTCTTAAAGCAACACTTACGTGGAATAATCCTACAACGACTTGGAAGGGTGATGACTTGACACAACTGCACAGCATAAATATAAGTCGTGGAAATGTTGATAATGTTATAGCGACGGTTTCTGCTGCAAACAGTATGGGAGCAGAAATGAGTTGGACAGATGAAACGCCGAGTAAAGGCATACAGACCTATTATCTTACTCCTTATCGTGTATCAGGTGAGAAAGGATTAGTGGATAGTATCAAGGTGATGGTAGGTCCTGATGTGCCCGGCAAGGTGGAAAATGTTAAGATTACAAAAGAAAATGGCAACATTCGCATATCATGGGAGAAACCTTTGCTAAGCGCAACAGACAAGAATTACGATGAAACTACATTGAGGTATTCTTTGAAACGTTTGCCTGACAATAAAGTTGTTGTTGATGATTTGGCTGCCACAACTTATTTGGATGAAGACTTGGGAGACTATCAGTTGTATTCTTATGAGATTACATCAAAGAACAAGGATGGAATTGGTCTTACCGCTGTTTCTTCGAGTATTAAGGCAGGAAAAGCATTGTCTATTCCATTTGATGAGAAATTTGATACTTCGTTGACAACTAATCGTTGGACCTCAATAGATGAGAATTTAGATGGAAACTTCTTTGAATGGGAAGGATGGGACGGATGTATTTATGATATTTTTAATAGATTTGGTATTTACATGAATCCTGATAAAGATGCTGATGATTATATAGTGACTCCTTTGTTGGGATTGAAAGCAGGAAATTCGTATAGAGTAACTGTTGGAATTATGCTAGGGCATCAAGATGACAGACATGCTTTTGAAGTAGTTATGGGCAAAGATTGTACGGCAGAAGCCATGACAACCGTACTTCATAAATCAGATGCTATTCAGGGTTCTATATCGGAAGAAAGAAAGGAATTTATTATTAAGACTCCTGTACTTAATGAAGACGGCGATTATTATATGGCAGTACATTGCACCAGTCCTTCTTCTTCAAATGGATCATTCTTTGCTGTAAATAAGTTTATTGTAGAGGAAGTATTCGATAATGATTTGGCAGCTATAGAAATACAAGGTCCCGCAGCTCTTGCGGTAGGAACTGAAGCTACCTTTAATGTCAAAGTGGAAAATTTAGGTTTGAAAGAACAAAGTAATTATAAGGTTCAAATAGTAAATACTGCCGACAATACTGTTCTTGGCGAGACATCGACTGTTCCAACACTTGCTGTTAATGCTTCATCGGAAATTCCTGTAACAATTACTCCTATGGCAGAAGGTGAACTTAAAGTTAAAGGAAAGGTTGTTCTTGAAAATGACGGAAAACCGAGCAATGACGAGACCTCGGAAATGATATATAAAGTAAAACCTAATGGCTCTGTATTATGGAATGTTGTATGTAAAGGCGATAAACTTTCCCAGACAACAATTCATCCAATGTGTTTCTATGAAATTCATTCGACAGACGAGTTTATATATCGTGCAGATGAAATTAATGTCGAAAATAACGGATATATTAATGGTATAGCTTTTGAATATAATTCTAATGACATTCAAAAGGAAACAGACGAAGTGAATGTCAAGATATATATGGGTAATGTAGATAAAGCTGAATATCAAGAAAATGGCAGCATTGATCAATGGACAAATAAGAATAAATTGACACTTGTTTATGATGGAAAGATTAACGTAGAAGTAGGAGAAAACAAATTGATGGAATTCTTGTTTAATACTCCATTCTATTATGATTGTAAGAAGAACCTGCTTGTTCAGGTTTGGAAAGAAGGGCTAATAGCAGAGCAATGGCCGGCTATATTCCAAACATACGATGAAAACGCCGGTAAATTCCGCATACTCCATTATAAAGGTGACAATGAATTCACATTCACGGATGAAAAAGTATTTTCTTTGCAAGAAATACCCATAGCGCATTTGGCAATATCTGATAATCCTATTTCAGGTATAAATGAAATGAGAACTGCTGATGGTATTATAATTTACGATTGTGCAAATAAAACAATATCAATAAACGGATTCAATGCACAGGCGATTTACGTATATGATATTTGCGGCAAGGTAATCTTCAACCAAAAGTTAAATGTTGCACAGAAAGATGTTACGGTTAATTTGCCCACAGGTCTTTATATTGTAAAAGTAATAAATGAATATGGTAGCAGTCAATCAAAAGCAATAGTAATTAGTCATGAATAAAATGTTTTTGAGAACCATCTTATTATCTTGTCTGACAATTCTCCTTACCTTAGGAGAATTGTCAGCGCAAGAACCCATTCGTTTGGGATATTGTGAAACAGAAACGGATAGAGCTATGTATTCGTCAGATGGTGAACCTGCCGAATTTGGTGCTGCAATTCTTCTACCGGCAAAATATTTAAAAAAATATGCCGGAGACAAGATCAATCGCATTGATTTTGCCGTAGGAGAAAAAGTAGGACACATGATGACGGTTTTTGTTACTCGTGAATTGGGAGGGACGCCCATTGTTACAAAAACTATATATGAATATGATAAAGGATGGAACACTGTTGTTTTACCGAAATCTGTTAATATAAAAGGAACGGAAGACCTTTATGTAGGATACGTATTTTATACAGATGAGAACTCAATTTATGCACAGGTTATTATGTTTGATAAATACAAAGGTGCAACACCTGGTGTGAATTGGTATAGCAAGAATAATAATTGGTGGGTGGTACCTACGCAATCTATAAACTATGATTTGTGTATCAGAGCTTATGCGGAAGGCGACAACAGACCTACAAATGATGTAGGAGTACGCAATCTTGTAAACTATGATATTGTTACACAGAACAAACCGACAGATTTTACAATGCGAATGCGTAATTATGGTGTTGATTCTGTTGAAAATGTGACTATTGAAATAAAAGCTAATGATGAGGTATTTGCCACAAAGACACTTTCAGATTTGACTCTGGGACATAATGATGAGATGGAAGTAAAAGTTGATAATGTTCTTTTTCCGATAGAAGGAAATAACACGATCAAAGTTGATGTGGTAAAAGTGAATGGCGGTGATGATACGGAAAAGAGTGATAACAATCTTCAAAATGCGATCTATGCTATTAAGGAAGGAGCACAGCCGTGTGAAAGAAAGATTTTGTTTGAAGAATTCACTTCCGAGATAGATCCTCTTGCAGCTACTGCCGATACGCTTTATGGACAGGCTATTGCCACGCGCAACGATGTGATTTGGGTAAAACATCATATAGAAGAGGATAAGTTTATGTTGGATGAAGAAAAACCTTATAAATTCTTATTTGACGATGAAAAAATGTTTTATCCTGCTGTTATGGTCGATCGTAATATATTCAATGGATTAGGTGAGATTGGTCCGGCTTATTTTGTACAATATGGAGAAGTGGCTGAGGGTATGATGATGAACAGTGCATATATTCCTTCTTACATTGCCCCATCTATTAATATATCTTGTGCTGAGAATGGTGGTCTTGTTAATTTCACTGTAAGCGGTAATGCGCAAGTACGCGAAATGCCTTTCCAAAAAAATCTCAGACTGACGGTTTATGCCGTTGAAGACAGTATTATTACGACAACACAAGCAGGTGTGCCGGAATTCAAACAGAATGGAGTTATAAGAAAGATTTTATCTTCATCTTGTTGGGGTGATGAGATAGATATTTCAAACTATACTTTCAATAAGGAATATTCCTTGGAAATATCTCCTGAATGGAATGAATCTAATATGCGTATTGTCGCTTTCGTAAATAATTATGACGAGTACAATAAAGGAAATTGTACTGTTTATAATTCCGTAGAATCACGTATTTATACTGCCGGAATTAAAGTTGTGAATACTTCTGGTAATGATAATATAGCTCCACGAGTTTGGTATCTGGGTAATCAAATTCAAGTTGAAAATGGATATAAACTTATAGGCGTATATGATTTGTCAGGTAAAAATGTCAATGAATATAATCTTGTTTCCGGAATGTATATTATTAAAGTTTCCGATGGTAAAAATATCTATAATCTGAAATATATCATTAAAAAATAATATTTAATATGAAAGTAAGACGAATAATGCCGGCACTGTTGTTCTTGTTTTTTATGGGAGCAGTGTATAGTAATGCTCAGGTAACGATGATAGTAAATCCTGCGCAAGGAGGTAATGCTACTGAATTTGTTCTCGAAGACATCAAAACTTTAACTTTTGGGAATGATAATTTAATTGTAAATGATAATAAATCAAATACAAAGTCTTTTCTCTTTAAAGACGTTAAAAGTATAAAATTCGGTGGACTTGTAAATGATATAGAGGATATTTCTGTATCTGATGTGCATGATTTAAACTTTTCTTGTGTGGATAACATGTTGTACGTAAAAGGTTGGATTACCGAAAATATTACAGATGTTAACATTTACAATGTCAATGGTCAAAAAGCAATATCTATATTGAATTGGAAAGGAGAACCTATAAGTTTAGGTTCTTTATACAAAGGTGTTTATATAATTCAAATTAATAACCGTACATATAAAATAACAAAACAGTAATGAAAAAGATTATTTTATCCATTTTCCTAATGTTATCATACATAGGAGTTTCAGCACAGGATAATCCAAACAGAATGATTATCCAACCAAAGGAGGGAAATTTGAAAGGATTTCTCATTGAACGTATAGACAGTGTCTATTTCACAGAGATAGAAGGAAGAGTTGCTGCTGACTTGGAATTTAAGCAATTTAAAACAGGTGATGCCGATACCATTATATTAGCTGTTACAAAAACAGAAAACTGTAAAGGTTATCGTATTGCTTGCGTTCCTTCTGTATTGGCAGACCGTATTAACACAGATGCACTTGTCGCTTCTTATTTCGACCAAACAGCAGGTGCAATGAATTATGATGATTTCACTAATGCAGAAATGACCGGTTTTGATTTCAAATTCCAGGCAGATACAAAATATACCCTATTGACTATGGGATATGACCAGTATGGTATTGCATGCAGTGCATCAAGAGTTTCTTTTACAACTCCAAAGGCTGCAATTGTAGGTAATCCTAATGTGGCTTACAATATTGATGAAGTTGGTACTGATAATGTCAAAATTACATTTACTCCGAATAGCGATTGCAAAGGTTATGCTATATGCCTGTTTGAAGAAGGTACGGCTCAGCAGCAATTTGAACAATGGGGTCCGATGTTAGGATTTAATAATATGGGCGATATGATCAAAAAGTTCAGTGGTAAGGAATATAATGAAGTATATACAAATGAATGGAAGGATCTTGCTCCGGGTAAAAAATATGAGATTTATGTGCAGGCTTGGGATGTTAATAATGTCTATGCTGATATGATCATTATACCGGTAATGACTCAGAAGTTAGGAGGAGAAGGTATAGCCGAAGTAACAATTACTGTTGGAGAATTTGGTGGCGAAGCTTCTACCGGTTATTATCAATATGTAACTTACACTCCTAATGATCAATGTTCTTTGCATCGTGATATGATAATAACAAAAGAAGCTTATAACACAGCAGAGTGGGGCGAAGCTGGTATCTTGAATTATTTGAAATCAGAAAAAAATCCTAATAACCCATTCGATCCTTATTGGGATCAATACGGTGTTGATAATGCTCAATGGGGTGTTAATGTTTCTACCGATTACATTGCATTCTCTATTGCACAGAATATAAACGGAGAATGGGGACCTTTGGCAAAACAAGAGTTTACTACCCCTGATTCTGCAAAAGCTAAGGGAGTTATGCCTGCTCTTGGTGTTCGTCGTGCAAGCAACATGACTGCTTATGGCACTTCTCCAATTAATAATTTTATAGGTAAGATGAATACGAAAAGCATTAAGATAGAATTAAAACAAAAATAATTTTATATAATGCAATTAAACTAATTATATAGTATGAAGTAAAGAGACAGAATGAAATTATAGAAACTGATGTATAATCGTTTTTCCATATTTTATACTGTCTCTTTTCATAAATAATATCAGTATTTTATTTTAAAACTAAATATATATAACCCTTTTAAATATAATAAAAAATGAAAAAGATTTTATCTATTGTTGCGCTGATGCTGATGACTACAATCTTTTGTTTTGCGTCAGATGACAACACGAAAACGTTGAAGAACGAGGGTGGAAGACTAAAACTCTCGCAAATTAGAGCAATTCCTCGTCCGGCGAACATTAAAGCTCCTGAAAAGATACAGTTTTCTAAGGAGCAAGTTAGAAATGCAATACGTAAAGCACCGGCAGACGGAGCTTGCGATATCTACGGATTCCTTATTTACGATTATCGGTATAAGACTAACGGACTTGTCCATTTTGACAGCGAGAAGCCCGAAGACTATCGAATGGTAAGAGACTATGGTCGTGTAATGGCTGAATCTTATTATATAGGAGCAGCCACTTATGTAGGAGAAGAACTGTATGCTTACTGCTGTTTGTATTTTGCTCCTGGTGGATATCTTCCATTGGCTTGGGGTGTAATAGATCCGGAAACCGGTGTGTTTACTAAGAAAGTAGATGTCCCAAATGGTTCAACAGCGATATACAACGAATTAACGTACGATCCAAAAACAAACAAATTGTTTACATCTCTTTTCTATGAGTATATGGATAATCCCGAAAATAGTTATACCGAATTATATACGGTAGATACGAATACGTTTGAAGTGAAATTTGCAGCAAAGATTGATCACTTGCTTTATACGCTTTCTGCTGACAACGGCAATCTATATGGTGTGGCAAGAAATACAAGTTTACCTCTTACAGACCCTAAGTCGGCTTATCTTGTTAAAATTCCTATCAACAGTATAAATAATAACACTTGCCAAGCCGAAGCAATTAATAAACAAAAAGGTTTGGGAACGAGTATCTATTATGCACAAAGTATGGAATTTGACAAAACCAACCATAAGTTGTGGTGGATGGCTATTGACGCAGGCGGTACTAATTTCTTTGCAGAGATTGATTATACAGCAGGTAAGATAAAGAATAAGAAAGTTGTCCCTGATATGGAAATCATCGCAATGTCTATTCCTTATCAGTATGTGCAAGATGAAGCTCCTTCTTATCCTACTGCATTCTCTGTAAAGGCAGCTGCAAACGGAGAGAAGAAAGCAACTCTTTCTTGGAAGAACCCGGCTGTTAATTACCAGAATCAACCGCTGACTTCACTCACAGGTATAAAGATATACAAAGACAATGTGCTTATCCATACAATGTCAACGACAGAAATAGGAGCACAAAAGACTTGGGAAGATACAGGCATTACTGAATCTAAATTCTACACTTATAAGATTGTTCCTTACAATGCCGTAGCTGATGGTGTATCAAAAGAGATTAAAATGTTTGTAGGTCGTGATGTACCCGGACAGGTAACCAATCTTAAACTTACTGCTACCGAAAATACAGGTAAACTTACATGGACTGCACCTACAACAGGAAAATATGAAGGATGGTTTGATATATCATCTTTGAAATACAAGGTAGTGCGTATGCCTGACGGAAAAGAAATTGCAACAAACTTGACAGCTACCCAATTGGAAGACGAAGTTACCGAAACTGCCGGTTACTACTATATAGTAACTGCATACAACAGCGATGGTGAAGGTCTTCCAACACAATCCAACATCGTTTCTTTCGGACCGGCTTACAGTGTTCCATATTCTTCAAAATTACAAAGTCAGGATGAGTTTAATGAATGGAATAAATTAGATGCAAACAATGATGGAACAACTTGGGGCTTTGATATTTGGAATTCAAGAGTGCAGTATGAATATTGTCTGAATCAAGCAAATGATTATTTGATTTCGCCCAAGATAAATTTTGAGAGCGGAAAAATGTATCAGTTGCGTTACACATACTATTCAAGCAACTGGGTAGAACCGGAAACTTATGAACCTGTAATGGAAAAAATGAAAGTTTATTATGGTCAGCAACCTACGACAGAAGGACTTTCTACTATGCTGAAAGATCTTGGAGAATTTAACACTCCTTCTAATACATTCCTTTATGGAAAGGATATATTCTCTCCGCAACCTGGTGTTGGTTATATAGCATTCCATGCTTGTTCAGATCCAAATAAAGGTTATATTTACTTGAAAGACGTTTCCGTACGCGAATATAGTGATAAAGACGTAAGTGTTACTTACCTGAACGGTAATCCAACTGTAAGCACTGGTTCTAGTCAGACTTTTGTCGTTGAGGTTACAAACGAAGGTAAATCACCCGTGAGCGGATATAAAGTGCAACTGTTCAATGCCGATACTAAGGAAATATTGGGTGAGACTGTTGGAACCGAAGCCATAGGTATTAATAGCAAATTAAATGTCAGAGTTGATTGGACTCCTGAAAAAGAAGGAAAAATATTTATTACTTGGAAGAACCACACATTTGAACAGACGGGTGAGCCGGAACTTTATTGTATAGGGTTAAATTATGTCTTTAATACCTATTCTATGCTGACGGAAGAAAGTTTTAAGAATAATACTCCTTCCCTTTGGAATTTTGTAAACGATCCGACGAGGACGGTAGAGCTTGTTCCGATTTACAGAGATATTATCGTATCGGAAAACGGGGAAGGATTGACGTTTGAACTGAATAAGGACGGGACGAGTTACACGGTAAAAAAGTTTAACG
>CALGRN010000102.1 GCA_937880835.1 uncultured Prevotella sp.
ACCTATCAGAAGCAGATTTTCAAGTTTTGAAGAGTTCTTTTGTACAAGCAAATAGATGCTCAACATAAGTATATAGAAACTGAGAACTGATATTACAAGACCTATGCACATTACAATACTCACAATCATTTTAAGGAAATACGTTGTTTTTTCGGCATTCAGCTTGTCACTTTCCACCTCATATCCTTTCTTGTCTATATACTTCGTTATGTTTTCATCAGCCGGATTGACTACCTCTACAATCAATCTTGTAGGATTGCTTTGCTCCTCAGGCGCATAATATTCGTTGCTCCAATCCATGAACGATTGTGGAACGAGTATGGAATTGAGCCTGTTTGAAAATCCGATAACTCTGCCCTTGTAGCTGTCTTGATGCCCATTTCCGTGTATAAAGATATTGAAATCTATCATACCTACAAGTCCGTCGCTTATCTTTGGAAGCGAATGGCTATGCGCAAAACCGAAGTTATACATATTTATATATGTGCGCGGAAGTATTATCGGAACTTCTTTTGAGCCTTGAATGTATTTCCATTCTGTCAAAGGAACATCCACAAACGCTCTCGAAGAATAGTTCGGAGCTAAGCACACGCTGTCCGTTCACTCCCATAGAAGCATCCACCTTGTATTCGGTGGAAGTGAATTTTCCGGTGTTTTTTATGAATTTCTGACTGATTAAATCGTCTATCTCCGCTCCGCTGAAAGAATTGTCATGCCCCGATAAGGTGCTCGCAGTTCCTATTTTCTTGCTCACTATGATATAATCGGATTTCATGAAACTGTCTTCTGCCGTGAAAACAGGAAGCACATCGTTGTAGAATTGAAATCCGAGCAAGACTATAAGCATGCCGAATAAGTTGGCAAAAAAGAAACCTATAAACTGCGGAATGCTTATATGTTGACGAAGTAATTTCCAAACTAAGTTCATAAACGGTAAGTTTTTTCGTAATCAAAATCAATGTGCTTTCCTATACTTGTCATTATAACGCCTGCTCCTTGTGCTTTCGCTTCTTCGAACATTATATCTCCCATAAGGCGCGAATTGATATCATCGAGGTGGCTTATGGGTTCATCGGCAACAATGAAGTCGAACGGTTGCACCAACGCACGTATCATTGCAACACGCTGTTGTTGTCCGAAGGACATGCGTCCTATCTTGGAATGCATCTTCTCTCCTATCCCAAGCATCTCAAACCATCGCTCTATTTCCTTTCTCGACTTGTGTTTTGTGATATTATTCTTTATATCTACATTCTCCAATGCTGTAAGTTCGGGGAATAAACGCAATTCCTGAAAGAGAATACTTATATGAAACCGACGTATATCTGTCCATTCTCTTACTCTGAAATTCTTTGTATCCTCTCCGTCAAATGTTATTCTGCCGCTGTAATCTTTGCGATAACCTATTATGTAACTGCAAAACGTACTCTTTCCTTTTCCGCTGTTGGCTTCCACTAAATATGTTTTGCCTTTCTCAAAAGAAACGTCATTTTGCCATATATCAGAACATATGTCTGTGCGATTTGCAAATACTCGCGGCATAACGGAGTGTAGATCTATCTTGTTCATTTCTTATTTTATACTGTAAACAACTGCATCTATTTCACCGAAAAGAGGTTTCAAAAGCGATGTCACTGTTTTTACTTTTTCGTCTTTTATTGCTGCAATATTGAGAACCATACACAGCTTTTTA
The DNA here is from genome assembly GCA_937880835.1 of uncultured Prevotella sp. Taxonomy (GTDB): domain Bacteria; phylum Bacteroidota; class Bacteroidia; order Bacteroidales; family Bacteroidaceae; genus Prevotella. The sequence continues at coordinate 1,694 of CALGRN010000102.1, forward strand.
TCTTTAATTATTCTCTGAATATTGTTTGATATGGGCTGAACAGCAGGTTTTATAGAGTTTTTTGCCTCCTCT
>CALGRN010000103.1 GCA_937880835.1 uncultured Prevotella sp.
GTCTATACTCTGTGCAGACAAATTCAATGAGAAAAAGACGGAAAATATTAATAATGAGAGTGACTTTTTCATAAGATAATATGTTTAAGATATATTATATATAGACCTCAAATATAGTTAAAAGATTTTATAAATCTGCGTTTTAAAGAATAAAAATACTGTGCATTAATTCTATTTAACACTAATAAATTTAAAAACAATGTTCTTTACACGACAGAATGACATAAAATAGAGAGTATGAAAATATGCCGTTGAAATCATGATTTTATGGCATCTGAAAGTGTCAATAAACTTTACAGCATGTAAAAAGACTTGCTTATTTGCGACAATGTGTATTTTCGGACGAGAAAATGCGATTTTTATAATACACTGATTACCAATGTGTTGTCGTACAATAATCTTTTTATGATTTTTCAAGAACATAGGTTTTGCACCCTAAAAGGATAACTATTGCATTTCAACAGCAGTTGTTTTACGATGCAAAAACAATGAAACAGAAATGCAAAACAATAGCTTTTGCAAGCTGAAAGGGGAAAAACAGCCGTTTGAAAGCATAATTTTCAGTTTCTGAAAGCTGCTTTACGGTTTTTTAAATTCAGAAAAGTTATTACATTATTCATGCTTTTCAGCCTTGCGAAATTGTTGCCATCGTAGGCGGAAAACAATTAAAAATAGTGAAATCAATAGCATTTACAAAAGTTTGGAGTAATTTTGCATAACGCTATAAAGCGAAAAACAGCAACTTGAAACAAGAAGCAAATCAAACAGAAAAGAAGCCGGAAGAAAACGGCTTATTGCATCCCCGACAGCTGACAGACATAGCGAAAGGAAGCAGGGGTTGCTGAAAAGAAACAGAGAAATATACATAAATGAGTTTAACGAAATTAGCAAGCAAGTTCTTTTTGCAACGTCAGAAAGAGCTGGAAAGGCATTATAACGAAGCAGAAAACTTGCAGGCGGAGGTTCTCAGGCATCTTCTGACAAGGGCGAAGAATACCGAGTACGGACGAAAGCACCTCTTCGGTGTTACGAAATCTTATGATGACTTCGCGCGCAACGTGCCTTTGAACACCTATGAAGAACTCAAAAGCTACATAGAACGCATGCGGCACGGAGAAAGCAACGTGCTTTGGAACGGAACGGTGAAATGGTTTGCAAAGTCGTCGGGAACGACAAACGACAAGAGTAAGTTTATTCCTGTGTCGCACGAAGGATTGCGCAACATACATTATCAAGGCGGAAAGGATGCCGTTGCAATATATTTGCGCAACAATGCAAACAGTCGTATGTTCGACGGAAAGTCTCTTATACTCGGAGGAAGCCACTCGCCTAACTACAATCTGAGCAATTCGATAGTGGGAGACCTTAGCGCAATACTCATAGAGCATATAAATCCGTTGGTAAATCTGATGCGTGTGCCGTGCAAACAGACTGCACTTCTGAGTGACTTTGAAGTGAAAAGAGAGCGCATAGCACGCGAAACGATCAACAAGAACGTAACCAATCTGTCGGGCGTTCCGTCGTGGATGCTCAGCGTTATAGTGAGAGTGCTCGAACTGTCGGGCAAGAAACATCTCGAAGAAGTGTGGCAGAACATTGAGGTTTTCTTTCATGGCGGAATAGCATTCACGCCATATCGCAAGCAGTATGAGCAGATAATAACGTCTCCTAACATGCATTACATGGAGACATACAATGCAAGCGAGGGTTTCTTCGGGCTGCAAGACGATCCCGACGACAAGGCTATGCTGCTGATGCTCGATTACGATGTCTTCTACGAATTCATACCGATGGACGAATACGGCAAGGAAAATCCTACGGTTGTTCCACTCTGGGGCGTTGAAACAGGAAAGAACTATGCGATGCTTATATCTACATCTTGCGGTCTGTGGCGTTACTTAATCGGCGACACAGTGCAGTTTACGTCGAAGAATCCGTATAAGTTCATCATCTCGGGACGCACGAAACACTTCATAAATGCGTTTGGCGAAGAGCTTATAGTGGACAATGCCGACAACGGACTTGAATACGCTTGCAGACAGACGGGAGCAGAGGTGAAAGAATATACGGCAGCTCCCGTTTACATGGACGATAACGCCAAATGCCGCCATCAATGGCTCATAGAGTTCGCAAAGATGCCTGCCGACATAAAAGAGTTTGCCTTAATGCTCGACAGAAAGTTGCAGGAGATAAACAGCGACTATGAGGCTAAACGATACAAGAACATCACTTTGCAGCCTCTGGAAATAGTAACGGCGCGTGAAAACCTGTTCAACGACTGGATGAAACGACGAGGAAAGCTGGGCGGACAAAACAAAATACCGCGCTTGTGCAACAGTAGGAAGCACATAGACGAATTGTTGGAGATGAACGAAGAAGAGGATAAAAGGACTTGAAACTTATTTACAAGAGTTGAAAAGCAAACGCAGAAAGAAGATACATATATATAATAAGGATATGATATGAGCAGAATGACGATATACGAAAGCGTTAAAGGATGTACGGAAAAGCCTTCCGGGCAGTCTCGGAGACGCGTCTTTATGCGACTGTGTCTTTATCTGGCAATGCTTTTCATATCTTCTTCATGTGCAAAAATGGGCGAACCGGACGGCGGATGGTATGATGAGACACCGCCTAAGATACTCGGTTCGACGCCGAAAGACGGTTCTGTGAACGTCAAAGCAAAGAAAGTGGACATCTTCTTCGATGAATATATAAAGTTGGACAACGACAACGAGAAAGTGGTAGTATCGCCTCCGCAAATGGAAATGCCCGTAATCAGAGGACAGGGAAAGCACATAACGGTGGAGCTGAAAGACTCTTTGAAACCCAATACAACATATACGATAGACTTTTCTGATGCCATTTCGGACAACAACGAGGGTAATCCGCTCGGGAATTACACATACAGTTTCTCGACAGGAGAAACGATAGACACCATGCAAGTGAGTGGATATGTGCTTGAAGCGGATAATCTCGAACCGATAAAAGGAATACTCGTGGGACTTTACGAGAACTTAAACGACACGGCATTTCGCAAAGAACCGATGCTCAGAGTGTCGCGCACAGACAGCAGGGGGCACTTCGTGATAAAAGGAATACGCCCTGCCGAGTATCGGGTTTATGCGCTTCAAGATGCCGACGGCAATTATTTTTTCAGTCAGAAAAGCGAAAAGATAGCCTTTACAAAGGAAATAATAACACCTTCTTTCAGCTATGATATAAGGCAGGACACGATATGGCGCGACTCGCTTCGCATCGATTCGATAAGCCGGGTGAGATATACGCGCTTCAAACCGGATAACATCGTGCTGAGAGCTTTCACCGAATTGCAGACAAATCGTTATCTCGTGAAAAGCGAAAGGAAATACGCAAACCGCATGACTTTCTATTTCAGCTATGGCAATGAGCATCTTCCTGAGATAAAAGGACTTGATTTCGACGGTAGTAATGCATTCATAACAGAGTGTTCCGAGAACAAAGATACGGTCACTTACTGGCTTCTTGATACGGCATTGATAAACCGCGATACGCTCAATGTTGATATAAGATACCTCGCAAACGACTCTTCCGGTGTGCTTCGCATGCACAACGATACGCTGCAAATGCTATCGAAAGAGCCTTACAGTAGGAGAATGAGGGAGCGGCAAAGCGAAATTGAAAGGTGGGAGAAACAACAACGCAGGCTGAAAGAGCGCGGAGAGAAGTATGATGCAATAATGCCGCCAAAGCCGTTGGAAGTGAAATACATCATACCGCAACGCCTCGAACCGGACAGAAACGTAACAATCTCGCTGCCTACACCGTTGAAAAGCGTTGACACAACAGCCATACATCTGTATTCGAAGCATGATACGCTGTGGTACAGAGCTAAGTTCAGACTCGAAAAAATGTCCGAACGGGAGTATAGGTTGCGCGCCGAATGGAGACCGGGAATAGAATACAGCATCGAAGCAGATACAATGGCGTTTGTCGATATATACGGAATGAAGTCGAGTCCGTTTAAACAAGGACTGATAGTTGGAGCGGAAGAAGATTACGGAACACTTATAGTGCAAATGAACAACATGCGCGATCGCAATGCCGTAGTACAGCTTCTCGACGGTCAGGATAAACCGGTGAAAGAGGTAATGACAAGAAACGGCACTGCTGAAATATTCTATATAAATCCCGGAAAATATTATATGCGGATGTTTGTTGATGAAAACAACAACCGAAAATGGGACACGGGAGATTATGACAAAGGCATACAAGCCGAGCATGTTTACTACTATAACAAAGCAATAGAAATAAAAGCGAAGCGCGATATAACGGCAAATTGGAATCCCGAAGCAATGGAATCGAACCGCCAAAAGCCGGGAGAGATAACACGACAGAAGGCTGAAAAAGAGAAGAAAATAAAGAAACAAAACGCTCAAAGAGCTGCAAAACTCGGTTTGCAATATGTTCCGAACATATAGAAACAAATAAAACGAATGACGTTATGAGACATTTTAAGATTATAATATTACTGGTGCTGCTGACTCTGACGAAAGGAGTCTCGGCGCAATGTGCATTCAAGAACACTGCATTCAGCGGTGGAGAGTTTCTTACTTATAATCTTTATTATAATTGGAAGTTCGTATGGGTGAAAGCAGGAAATGCATCTATGTACACCGTTTCGACAAAATATAACGGTCATGATGCATACCGTTCGAGTCTGACAACACGCGGAAACGGACGCGTAGATGATTTTTTCGTACTTCGAGACACACTTTTATGCTATGCGTCTCAAAAGCTTGAACCGCTCTATTTCCGCAAAGGTGCACGCGAAGGAAACAGATATACGGTGGACGAAGTATGGTACACGTATCCCAATAGGCGTATTCATCTGCGCCAACATCGCCTGAATCATAAGGGAGAACATGAATGGAAGGAGACAAATTCAGATGAATGCGTGTTTGATATGATGAATATCTTCTTGCGTGCACGTTCGTTCAATCCCGAAAAATGGAAGAAAGGACATGTCGTAAAGTTTCCCATTGCCGACGGGCGCAATGTTGATAAAGCGCAATTGAAATACAATGGCAAGACAACAATAAAGGCTGATGACGGCAATAAGTATCGTTGTCTGCAACTATCATACACCGAACTGGACGACGGAAAATGGAAAGAAGTGGCTCGGTTCTATGTAACCGATGATCAGAACCACATCCCAGTGCGTCTGGATATGTTTCTTCGATTCGGCTCTGCAAAGGCTTTTCTCGTCAGTATGAAAGGAATACGCAACAAGATAGAATCGATAGTAAAGTGAAACTGAACGGAAAACGTACAGCAGAATGATGCCTGCCGACAATCAACAATTAAACTTATAAACTCAAAGAAGCAATGAGTAATTACACAACACGCAAGTTGTTTTGGATACTTTTCGCAATATTGGTACTGACAACGATACCGTTTCTCGGCGACTATGACTTCAATACGAAAGGCGAACCGCGCGAAGCTATCATACCATACACAATGCTTGAAACAGGCAACTGGATACTTCCGCAGAACAACGGAGGCGATATTCCATACAAACCGCCTTTCTTGCATTGGTGCATTGCTGCCGTTTCGAT
>CALGRN010000104.1 GCA_937880835.1 uncultured Prevotella sp.
CGGATGCAACATCAATGGCATGCTTCACTGCCCAGACAGAAACGAGACTGACAACTACATCAAGCAAGCCGATGACGGCATTGAGCACAGCTTGCAACCTGTTGCCTTTCCATGCGTTCCAGAGCCATTTCAGTATGGTGCGTGCAGTGTATTTCGACTCTTGTATTTTAAGAAGCTCTCTTATTCTCATGTAAAATATATAGGGATTATTACTTCATTTTTACGGCATAATGAACGAAAACGCAATATGATACATCTCTCGTTCATATCAAATATTGCTCCTCGCATGCCGCAATCAAATGTTTTCTTTTACGCATTATCTTTACTATATTACTATCTCGTATCTATTCCCCACATCATTTTGTCATGCAACGTGTTGAAGAAATCTTTTCCTCTGCGTTTTATTATCTTTACGCTGTGCTTGGCTTTTCTTATGGTCAGCTTTGTCTTTTCGTTGACTTTCTCCGACCGTCCGTCTATTGCCACGAGGAAATTATGGCTTCTGCTTTCTATCGTTATTGTTATGAGACTGTTGTCCGGAATTACTATCGGACGCAGATTAAGACTGTGCGGAGCAACGGGAGTAAGACACATGACACCCGTCTGTGGCACTATTATAGGTCCGCCGTTTGAAAGCGAGTATGCCGTAGAACCAGTCGGAGTGCTTATTATCAGTCCGTCAGCCTGATAAGTCACAAGATGCTCGCCATTGATACATGTGCTTATCGAAATCATCGATGCATTATCACGCTTCAATAAAGCTATATCGTTGAGCGCATAAGGGCTTACACCGATATTCCCTTTGTCTGTTTCGAGCTTTATAACGGCATGTTCTTCCGCTGTATATTCGCCACTGTAAAGAGCATTTATAGAACGTTCTATCTCGTCGGGGCTAACGTTTGCGAGGAAACCAAGACGCCCCATGTTTATTCCCATTATAGGAACTTCCTTGCTTTCGACACGACTTGCCGCTTTAAGAAAAGTACCATCGCCCCCCATTGATATGACAAAATCGACGTCAAAATTATATCCGTCGAACACGCCAGTTGGTCTTACGTTTGCCAAATGCTCTCGGTTTATGAGATTATAGAACGGTCTGTCTATGTAAATTTCTGCCTCATGATGTTGTAATACCTTTAAAAGTTTCTGAACAGAAGTCGATTTTCGAGCCTGATATTCATTACCGAACAGGGCGAATTTTAATTTTTGTGATAACATTTTTTATGCTTTTAGACATCTTTATCTGCCTTATATATGGCTAAATGCCAAACATTTATTATATTTGCAGAAGTATTAATGTTGCAAAAATAATGTTTTTTGCTGAGAAACTGAATAAATTATGGCAAAAGTGTATGAATTTCTTGCCAACGGCTTTGAGGACATTGAGGCTTTGGCAACAGTTGACATACTGCGTCGCGGAGGTGTTGACATAAAGACGGTGAGTGTAACCGGGAGTGAATTTGTTGAGTCTGCACACGGCGTTACGATAAAAGCGGATATGCTTTTTGAGTCTGTCGAGAGTTTTGATGATGCCGAAATGCTGCTCCTTCCGGGTGGTCTTCCGGGTGCAACCAATTTGAATGAACATCAAGGATTGCGCGATTTGTTGCTTAATCACAATGCTAAGGGAAAGCGAATAGGTGCTATTTGTGCCGCACCATTGGTTCTTGGAAGTCTCGGTATTGTGAAAGGGAAACGTGCAACATGCTATCCGGGATTTGAAAAATATCTCGAAGGCGCGGAATATACACACGAACTGTTCACCATTGACGGCAATATAATAACGGGAGAAGGTCCTGCTGCAACTCTGCCTTACGCATATCGAATTCTCTCTTTCTTTACAGATGAAGACACAGTCAAGTCCATTGAGAGTGGAATGAGATACCTACACCTTATCGGTAAGGAATGAAACGTATGGACTATGTTATCATAGTTGCAGGCGGAAAGGGTTTGCGCATGGGTTGCGACATACCGAAACAATTTCTGAAAATATGCGGAGAACCCGTTCTTATGCGCACAGTAAGACGTTTCAGGGAGTACAGCGATAGTCTGAAAATAATACTTGTCCTGCCCGAAACACAGCAAGACTATTGGCATCGTCTTTGCAAAGAATGCGAATTCGATGTCGAATATACTCTTGTAAACGGCGGAGATACGCGCTTCCATTCAGTAAGCAACGGGCTTGCAGCAATACCTCAGAATGCCGAAGGCATAGTCGGTGTGCACGATGGGGTGCGTCCTTTCGTGTCATTAGATGTAATAGGGCGTTGCTACGATGCAGCTAAAAGCCTGAAAGCAGTTATACCTGTGATGCCTGTTATAGAGACTTTGAGGCATGTGAGTGATGATAACACTTCCGAAAACGTGCAACGAAACGATTACAGACTTGTGCAAACACCTCAGACTTTCGATATTCAGACTTTAAAAAAAGCTTACAGTCAACAGTACAGAGAATGCTTCACAGACGATGCTTCGGTTGTTGAGAATGCCGGAAACAAAGTATATATGGTGGAAGGAAATCGTGAAAACATAAAGATTACAACACCATTTGACTTGAAAATAGCGGAGGTTGTTGCACGAAACGAATAACATGATGTTTTCAGAAGCATAGAAACATGATAAGATCTTTCAAATAATGTCGGGCATAAACATTCTTTTCAAGCTTTAAGAATCATATTTCTATCTCAAACCATAACCTCTGTTTACTTATTATGTCTATAAAAACGAAAAAAGAAAAGCATAAGTGACAGACATATTAGAACAAGACGTGATGTACGCTCCGGGCGTAGGACCGAGACGAAAAGAGATATTGGGCAAAGAGCTTGATATACATTCGTTTCGCGACTTATTGGAATATTATCCATATAAGTATGTTGACCGTAGCAGGATATACGCCATAAGCGAGCTTGTTTCCGATATGCCTTTCGTGCAGATTAAAGGAAAAATACTCAGTTTTGAAGTGTTTGAAACAGGCAGGAGAAGCAAGCGTGTAGTGGCACATTTCTCCGATGGAGCAGGAGTTGTTGACCTCGTATGGTTTTCAAAGGCTCAATATGTAACGAAAAATTATAAATTAGACACCGAATATATTGTGTTCGGAAGACCTTCCGTATATGGTGGAAGATATCAGTTTGCGCATCCTGAGATAGAACCTGCATCCGAACTGCAACTCTCGTCAATGGGAATGCAACCTTATTATATAACCACAGAGAAGATGAAAAATGCGGGAATGACATCCCGTGCTATCGAAAAGATAACCAAAGGCTTATTGGAACGAATACAAACCCCGTTGCCCGAGACTCTTCCGCCATATATAGTCAATCCTCTTCACCTCGTATCTCGCGACACCGCATTCCGCAACATACACTACCCGAAGAATGCTTACGACATGCAGCGTGCGCGTCTCAGACTGAAATTCGAAGAACTTTTCTATGTCCAGCTTAACATTCTCAGATATGCAAGCGACCATCGCCGCAAGTACAGAGGTTATGTTTTTTCTCATGTAGGCAATCATTTCAATTCTTTCTACAAAAACAATCTCCCTTTTCCACTTACCGAAGCGCAGAAGCGTGTCATGCGTGAGATACGCAAAGACATGGTCAGCGGAAAGCAAATGAACCGTTTGTTGCAGGGCGATGTGGGTTCTGGCAAAACACTTGTTGCGCTGATGTCCATGCTCATTGCCATCGACAACGGTTATCAGGCGTGCATAGTCGCCCCTACGGAGATACTCGCCGAACAGCACCTTGCAACAATAAAGCAATTCCTTAAAGGCATGGATATCCGCATAGAATTGCTCACCGGTATAGTGAAAGGCAAGCGAAGAGAGGCTGTTTTGAGCGGACTTGTAGAAGGAAAAGTGAATATTCTCGTAGGAACTCATGCCGTTATAGAAGACAACGTTCAGTTTTCACAACTCGGTCTGGCTGTGATTGACGAGCAGCACCGCTTCGGTGTAAAGCAAAGAGCAAAACTGTGGAGCAAGAATATAAATCCTCCTCACGTGCTTGTAATGACAGCTACGCCCATACCAAGAACGCTTGCAATGACCATTTACGGAGATCTTGACGTGAGTGTAATAGACGAATTGCCGCCCGGACGAAAGCCGGTGATGACCGTTCATAAGTATGACGAACAGACAACGAGTCTGTATAACGGTATCAGACAGCAGGTAAATGAAGGCAGACAGGTTTATATCGTATTTCCGTTGATACAGGAAAGCGAAAAAAGCGACCTTAAAAACCTTGAAGACGGCTTTGTTATGTTGCAGGAAGTATTTCCCGAATACCGTCTCAGTAAAGTTCACGGAAAGATGAAGTCGAAAGAAAAAGAAGACGAGATGCAGCGTTTCGTGAGCGGAGAAACACAGATACTTGTAGCCACAACTGTCATTGAAGTAGGCGTAAACGTACCCAATGCGTCAGTCATGGTAATTCTCAATGCCGAACGCTTCGGTCTTTCGCAATTGCATCAGTTGCGCGGACGCGTCGGCAGAGGAGCAGATCAGTCGTATTGCATACTTGTAACAAGTCATAAGTTAAGTGATGAAACGCGCAAGCGAATAGACATAATGACAGAAACAAACGACGGTTTTCGCATTGCCGAAGCAGACTTAAAGCTGCGCGGTCCGGGAGATCTAGAAGGCACACAGCAAAGCGGTATTGCTTTTGATTTGAAGATAGCAGACATCGCTCGTGACGGTCAGATTGTGCAAATGGCGCGCGACGAGGCTCAAAAAATAATAGATGCCGATCCTACTTGCGAAAAAAATGAATATCGTATGCTGTGGGATCGTCTTGCCGCTCTACGCAAGACAAACATCAACTGGGCTGCAATCTCCTGATGGTTTTGCATCCGATAATGTTCTTTGCATTTATTTTTCCATGAGATTTCCATTTCTTGCAAACAGCATAATATGCACTTGCATATCCGTAAGATAACACCTTATTATATCATACAAAAACAGTGGAAATCCAAAAGTTATCCTTTTACCCTCCAAAAGCTATCCTTTTGCATTGCAAAACAATTACTTTTGGAGGGTAAAAGGATAACTTTTGAAATTGATTTCATATATTTCCTTATTCTCAGTTCATAATCAAGGCTTATACAAAATGATGTTTTCATTGTCATAATGAGAACAACATTTGTGCGTATCGTTTTTTTTTCTTTCCTTTGCATCCGTAATTTCAGAGGCTATGACACATAATACCATACTCACAATAACAGGCTCTGACAGCACAGGAGGTTCGGGAGTACAGGCTGATATAAAAACAATATCGGCTCTGGGTGGGTATGCCGTATCTGCAATAACATCGATAACGGTGCAGAATACGCTCGGTATTCAGGAGTTTTTCGATTTGCCTGCCGACATCGTTTCGGGACAGATAGCCGCCATAATAGACGATGTAGAACCGGAAGTGGTGAAAATAGGCATGGTAAGGAATATAAAGGTGCTGTCCGAAATAACGGAAGCTCTGTATAAATACCGTCCCAGATACATCGTTTACGACCCTATCGTGACGTCGAGCTTGGGCGAAATGCTCATGTCGGACGATATTATAAGTACCGTAAAGACGATGATAATACCGCTCTGCACGCTAATTATAATAAAGAAAGAGGATGCCGGTCTGCTTATCGGACAACGCTTACGCACAAACGAGGACATGAGAGACGGAGCAAGAAAACTGCTGCGATACGGATGCAAAGCGGTAATGATACAGAGCGGAGAAAATGATGATGTGATAGCGATAAATGAAAACGATGGCATTAAAATAACGAACTCGCCTTCGCTTAACCGCATAAACGCACACGGACTCGGCAACAGTCTGTCATCAGCAATAGCCACATATCTCGGTCAGGAAATGCCGATAGGCGAGGCAATAGAACATGCCAAGACGTACATAAATCAACAGATAGTGGCTTTCAGCGACCTGAAAGGTCGGAGCAGCGAACTGTATAACGAGTTTATGAGCGAGGTTTCGGCTCACTATATGACTCACAGCGATGTCAGATTTTATGCTGACAGACTGAATGTGAGCAGCAGATACCTCGCACAAGTAACCAAACGGATAGCCAACAAAGCTCCGAAGACGCTGATAGACGACTATCTGATAAGCGAAAGCAAAGTGATGCTGAACTCCACAGACAAGACAGTGCAAGAGATTGCTTATGCTTTGGGATTCAATTCGCAATCGCATTTCGCAAAGTTTTTCAAGAAAATAGAAGGTATAACACCAAGTAATTATCGTAAAAATCAATAATATTATGACAGAAAACAGACAAAAACTCAACCGCGAATTAGCTCAGATGCTGAAAGGCGGAGTAATTATGGACGTCACAACTCCTGAACAAGCACGCATAGCAGAAGCTGCCGGCGCATGCGCAGTTATGGCTCTTGAACGTATTCCCGCAGATATTCGCGCGGCAGGTGGTGTATCACGCATGAGTGATCCTAAGATGATAAAGGGCATACAGGAAGCTGTTTCAATTCCGGTAATGGCAAAGTGCAGAATCGGTCATTTTGCAGAGGCACAGATTCTTCAGGCAATCGAAATCGACTACATCGATGAGAGCGAGGTTCTCTCCCCTGCCGATGACATCTACCACATCGACAAGCGCAAATTCAACGTACCATTTGTCTGTGGTGCAAAGGATCTTGGCGAAGCTCTTCGCCGCATCAACGAGGGTGCAACCATGATTCGCACAAAGGGCGAGCCTGGTACAGGCGACATCATTCAGGCAGTTCGCCACATGCGCATGATGCAGAGCGAAATCCGCCGTCTTGTCAGCATGAGCGAAGACGAACTCTATGAGGCAGCAAAGCAGCTTCGCGTACCATTCGATCTTGTACAATACGTACACGAAAACGGCAAACTCCCAGTAGTAAACTTCGCAGCCGGAGGCGTTGCTACCCCAGCCGATGCCGCACTTATGATGCAACTCGGCGCCGAGGGTGTGTTCGTAGGCAGTGGCATCTTCAAGAGTGGCGATCCTGAGAAGCGTGCTCAGGCTATCGTAAAGGCTGTCACAAACTACAACGATCCAAAGATTCTTGCTGAACTCAGCGAAGATCTGGGTGAAGCTATGGTTGGTATAAATGAGCAGGAAATAGAACTGCTTATGGCTGAGCGAGGAAAGTAAAAATGAGTAAGAAAACCATCGCAATACTGGCAGTGCAGGGAGCATTTGCAGAACATCAGCAGATGCTCCAGCAACTTGGCGTTGAGACAACCCTAATCAGAAATCTCAACGATTGGAATGACTTCTTGTCGCATGAGAGTGGCAGGAAGGGACTGGTTTTGCCGGGCGGTGAGAGTACGGCGATGATGAAGATAATGCGCGACGAAGGGATGATAGAGTCCGTGCGCAATGCAATCATCGGTGGACTTCCTACCTTCGGAACCTGTGCCGGAATGATACTCCTCGACAGTCAACATCTCGGCTGTATGAACATGACGGTGAAGCGCAACGCCTACGGCAGACAACTGGGCAGTTTCTATGCCGAGCACGACTTCAAAGGCATAGGCAAAGTGCCGATGACCTTCATCCGCGCTCCGTATATAGAGACCCTTGGCGAGGGCGTAGAGGTGTTAAGTGAACTCGACGGTCACGTCATTGCCGCCCGCCAGCAGAACATGCTCGTAACTTCCTTCCACCCAGAACTGAACACCGACCTCCGAATACACGAGTATTTCCTATCTAAATTATAGAAGAGAAAATCCTAAACAAGAACGAATGTGCCACGCCTTTCTTAGGTATGGCACAAAAACTATTGTTTTTTGGTGGATAAAGAGCGGTTATGTGGAAATTATTTTGTAATTTTGCATTTTTAGATTGATTAAAACTATAATGTAACTTATATTCCTGCATGGAAGAACTGCTTATAACCGGTGCGCGATTCCTTGGTTCATTGCCAATGTTTATAGCTGTAGCCTGTCTCGTGTCGTTCAACCGAGGCAAGTTGCAGTCGGTGGTCTATAACCGTTCGCGATGGCTTATCACAGTAGCCACGCTGATTCTTGGCATACACTTCGCCATACAGTTTGTCTGTCAGTTGCGCGAGCAGAGCGTCAGTCTCTGCTGGGCGGTCAATATGATGGCGTATATTATCGCCACACCGCTGTACAATATGGCGGAGCTCAATCTGCTGCGAGCCGGTCACAACATGAAGGACAGATACAAGTGGAACGGCATCTTCATGGCCCTCAGCTACATCATCCTCACCATAGGCTACTTCACCGACACCCTTATCAACGACCAGCAACCATGGCTGACGGCTACGTTCGTTGTGGCACTGCTTTATTTCCTCAAGGTAATCGAACTCTCATGGGTTCTCTTCCAGGAGATGAAGATGACCGATACGCGCCTGACGGATGAAGAGCTGGCGGAACGTCATAATGTGCTCCGCTATACCGCCCGGGTCATGAAGTGGATCATCCTTGTTTCCATCTTCTCCCCATGGGTGGGCATGTCGTCATCGCTGATGCTCAATGCACTCTATGGCATCGTCATCTTCCCGTTGCTGCTGGTGTTCATCGTTCTGTTCCTGGTCTATGGGTATAACATGGCAGAGTGCATCGAGGTGGATGATGAGATAGCAGAAGCGGTGAAGACGGAAACAGATACTCAGAACGAACAGATACGCCAGCGCATCGAGCAATGGGTCAGCGAGCGTCACTTTACCGATCCTAAAGTAACAATAGGTAGTGCCCTCAGTGATATGGGTATATCATCAACAGCATTGAACTATTATCTTGAGCAATATACCACGGTAGGCTGCTCGGGCTCTGCCCGCTTTACACAAGTAAAGAATTACCGTCAATGGCTTCCATATCTTCGCATTGAAGAAGCAAAGAGAATCATTCTGGAACACCCAGAATACTCGTTTGAGACCGTTGCCAATGCCTGTGGATATTCCGGACAAGCAACATTCTCACGTGCCTTCAAGACTCTTATGGGCATTTCTCCCAAAGATTGGGCATCATCTTGTGCCAAGCAAAAGAAAGCCTGATAATCAAGCAGATACAATACGGTTATTGCATGAAAAAAAAATCATGCAATAACAATTTCAGGTTCATGCAATAACAACTCGATTCATGCAATAACCTTTTTTACACTTTTTCATTACCTTTGCACCCGAATTTATCAAAGATACAAGTTTCGCATGTTGCCTATCGGCAAGAAATCTTAGCCCTATCGGGGAAATCTTTGGCCCTAT
>CALGRN010000105.1 GCA_937880835.1 uncultured Prevotella sp.
TTATATTGGTTTTTCCCAAGGGCAACATATACTCCATCTATTATCTCTTCAATAACGCCACATCTTTTCATTTCATCAAAATCGTGCCGCCGTAGATTAACGCTATATTGCCCCAACCTTTTCATTAATGAATACGTTGAACCATCATTCTTCAACTGGTCAACGAACGATAGTGCATTCTGCCAGTTTACTATGACAGGAATAGTATCATCGTTTATAAGACGGAACTCCTTTGAAGCCGTTTCCATCATCAGTTCGTCCATTTTATACAGATAATACTTCATATCCTTTTTATCAAAACATTGAACGCGAGAGTATAGCTGAAGGAAATAGTCATTCATTGCCTCCGGTGAAAACAAATCTCTATTCGTAGCCATATTAAGCCTGGCATTGTTACATTGTGTGATGTATCCTCTAGGCAATGCATGCTCTGCTGCAAGACTAAAAACATGCGTAGTACAGAGAGGCAACTTACCTTCACGATTGCAACGACCTGCAGCCTGCAGGATAGAATCCAATCCAGCCTCCTGACGATAGACGACTGGAAAATCAATATCTACGCCTGCTTCTATAAGTTGAGTTGATACAACTCTAACGATTTTATTGGCAGGGTTGACTAATGCACTCTGCATTTCCTGTATCTTTTCTGAAACATGCGCAGGACACATCATTCGCGAAAGATGTAAGCATACTCCATCTTTTGGCAGACGGTCGAATAACTCTTTTGCATCACGACGAGTATTTACAATACAAAGCACGCGATCATGCTGCATCAGTGCTTCTGCGATTTCACCATAGGTGCGAGGTGTATTATTGATATGCAGTTCTACGCGACGCAGGCGATCTTGAAGATTCCACTCTTTCGGTATTATCTCTACTATGTGTTTAAGTCCACTGAGTACGATGTTTGGATTCGTACCTTGATGTTTTCCTTCCAATACGGGTTGACTAGCAGTAGTGAAGAGTACTGACATACCAAATAATCGCTGGTAAGTATCAAGCGTATCTACTATAGGTTGCAGAAATTCAGTAGGAAGAGTCTGTCCCTCATCCAGTATCAAGACGCTATTACTAATATTGTGCAGTTTGCGACAGTCTGACGAATGACTTGACATCATAGACTCAAACAACTGAACATTAGTCGTGACGACAATAGGATAATCCCAATTTTCAGTGGCAAGTTTGAGTTTAAGATTATAAAGAATACTATGACGAAGATAGAAATAGTAAGATTAAGGATTGACGATTAAAAAAGCAACAACTTATATATGCAATAATCAAAAATCTTTATTAAAATTACGTTATTTACTATTTTCTTTGTATTTTTGTACGCATTTTGCAGAAGTCAGAAAAAAAATAATTAAAAACATTAAATAGAAATGGCAGCATTAGGAAAAATCAGAAGCAGAGGCATTATCCTTATTTGTATTATAGGATTCGGTCTTTTTGCATTTATTGCCGAAGAGGCTTTCCGTTCTTGCGATGCAACGAACAACAACCGAAGACAACAAGTCGGTGAAATCTTAGGAGAAAAAGTCAACGTTCAGGATTTTCAGAAACTCATAGATGAATATACTGAGGCTATGAAAATCCGCTATCAGCGTGACAATTTCACAGAAGAAGAGTTAAACCAAATCAAGGATCAGGTTTGGAACGAGTATGTATCGAGCAAAATCATAGAGAACGAAGCATCAAAATTAGGGCTTACTGTTACTGATGAAGAATTGCAGAATGTATTGAAGCAGGGTACAAATCCGTTACTTATGCAAACTCCTTTCTTAAACCAACAGACAGGACGTTTCGACATTACTATCCTTAACAGATTCCTTGATGAATACAACAAAGTGAAGACAAGCAATCCGCAAATGGCAGAACAAGCAACAAAGACATATAACTATTGGTTGTTTGTAGAACGCACCTTGCGCCAGACCATACTTGCACAGAAATATCAAAGCCTGTTGGCACACAGCCTTATTTCAAACCCGATAGAAGCTAAAATGGCTTATAAGGCAGAAAACGAGGAAAGCAACATACAGCTTGCTTCACTTGCTTATTCTTCTGTGAATGATAACAGCGTGAAAATAACCGATACCGATCTGAAAGCCAAATACGATGAGTTGAAACCTGCTTTCAAACAGCCGATAGAAAGTCGTGATATAAAATACGTCGATTTTCAGGTTCTCGCTTCAAACAATGACCGTACATCTCTGCAAAAGGCATTTGCCGAATATACAAAGAAAATAAGCGAAGCTGCTGATCCGGCAGAAGTTGTAAGGAAGAGTTCTTCATCAGTAGCTTATCTCGGTTTGCCCGTTTCAAAGAACGCTTTCCCACAAGACATTGCATCAAAGTTAGACTCAATGTCAGTAGGACAGACACTCGGACCTATTGAAAACAAGCAGGACAACACGCTTAACATTATACGTCTGATGTCAAAGCAACAGCTTCCGGACTCAATACAGTATCGTTCTATACAGGTTGCAGCAGCAACTCCGGAGGAGGCTCACAAGAAAGCAGACTCTATCTATACTGCTTTGAAGAACGGAGGTGATTTTGAAACGATTGCAAAAAGATACGGTCAGACAGGCGAAAAGCAATGGATGACAACACGTATGTATGAACAAGCACCAAGCATGGACAAAGATACGAAAAACGTTTTCACGGCTTTAAACACGCTTGCTGCCAACGAAGTGCAGAACATTGCAATGACTCAGGGCAACATGATCATTCAAGTTCTTGATCGCAAGGCTATGATAGACAAATATATTGCTGCGGTAATAAAGAAGAATATTGATTTCTCAAAAGACACATATTCTAACGCATACAACAAATTCAGTCAGTTTGTAAGTGAAAATCAGACTCTTGAAGCAATGGAGAAGAACGCTGCCAAATACGGATTCAAAGTTCAAGAACGCAATGACATAACGACTACCGAGCACTATGTTGCAGGAATACACAGCACACGTGAAGCCCTTAAATGGATTTTCCAAGCTAAGGAAGGCGAAGTTTCTCAGCTATATGAATGTGGAGATAACGACCGCTTGATGGTTATAGCAATGACAAAGATTCATCCGGTAGGCTACCGTTCTTTGGATGACAAGCAAGTTTCAGAGATCGTAAAGCGTGAGGTTCTGCGCGACAAGAAAGCAGAACAGCTGACGGCAAAACTTAAAGGAGTCAACAGTATAGCTGCTGCGAAAGCCAAAGGGGCTGTGATTTCAGCCGTAAATCAAGTGACATTTGCATCACCGACATTTGTTCAGGCTACCGGTGCGAGCGAACCTGCTCTGAGTGGTGCGGTATCTGCAACAGCAAAAGGCAAGTTCTCTTCACATGTCGTGAAAGGAAATGCAGGTGTATATGTATTCCAAGTTACGGGCAAATCTAATCGTCCTGTCAAGTTCAATGCTAAGGAATACGAACAGAAAATGCGTCAGCAAGGATTGCAGTATGTAGGCAACTTCATGCAAGACCTCATACTTAAAGCAGACGTTGTTGACAATCGTTATCTGTTCTTCTAACAGAACATACTTTAATTATGTGAACGGGAGATATGATTATGACATATCTCCCGTTTATAGTATATGTACATTAAATAATCGAGAAACAACTGCTAATGTTGTTGATTTTTATTTTACGAATGCAACGGCATTGTTCTTGTTTTTCAATATCTATTGTTTTACACTGCGAAAGTTATGTTTTCAGACTCTGAAAGTTATCCTTTCGCGATGCAAAAGGATAACTTCTAAAATGCCGATTGCAACTGTCTGATATACAACACGATATATCCTGCTATTTTTCAATTTCAGAAACACCGCGCTTATTCTGCTTTTATTAAAAGCAAGACCTTCGCTGTTTTTATTCATTTTATAACAAATAATAATCCACTACCGTTTGTCATTTTTCATAACACATAAACATATTCCATAATTCCGTTATATATCGACAATAGAAAAATTATTCGTGCCATGGCAGGAATAACTGTTAAAACTACGAAAACTTTTTCAATAAGTTATTCAACTTTATTAAGAATAGAAAGATAAATATTATCTTTGCACTTATGAAATCTATTAGAATAATATTGACTTTGATTAGTCTTTTCACAATAATATTTACGGTAAAAGCACAAGATGAATACGTACAATGCGAGGATACGTGTAAACATGTACACGGAATAGACCTCAGTCACTATCAAGGAAACGTATTCTGGGAAGCTGTCGGAGAAAACAGCAAGATGGCTTATGTGTATCTTAAAGCCACAGAAGGAGGAGACAATATTGACGACAAATATGAACAAAACATAGAATTGGCTCACAAATACGGATTGAAAGTAGGCTCTTATCATTTCTTCCGTCCTAAAACGGATCTCAATAAACAGTTGCGCAATTTCATGGCACAATGCCGTCCGGGAGACCAAGACCTTATTCCGATGATTGACATAGAGACAAAAAGCGGACTTGGAACAGAGGAGTTCTGCGACTCTCTCTTTAAATTTATTGACTTGGTAGAGAAGGCTTATAAACAAAAACCGCTGCTCTATACATTCACCAATTTTTATAACAGTTATCTTTCGGGCAAGATAGACGGCTATCCATTGATGATAGCGCAATATACAAGAAGAGAACCTGTCTTGAATGACGGCAGAGATATCACCATGTGGCAATACACAGCAAAAGGCAGTATCAACGGCGTTAACGGACATGTTGATAAAAGTCGTTTCATGGGAAGACACAGTCTAAGAGAAATAAGATACAGACACAGATAGATAAAAAGAATAAAATGGCAATAATAAGATGTCCGGAGTGTGGTCACCAAGTAAGTGACAAAGCACCGATATGCCCCGTTTGCGGGGTTGAAATAGCAGATAAGATTACCCAATGCGTTCATTGCGGCAATATATATTTTAAGGAAGAAGGCGCATGCCCTCATTGTCATGGCAACGGAAACAATACGGATGCCGCAAATGCAGCAGTTGAAAACAACGGCAATAACGACAACAATTCATCACAACAGAAAGCGACACAAGCTGCCGAACCGCAGAATGCAGCATACAGACAAAATACTGCTACTGCCTATGTGCCGCCCGTTACGCCTGCAAGCAATACCGGATCGGAACGCACCGACAACAATTCACCGAAGAAGAATAATAGGAAGATAATCATAATTTCCATTATAGCATTGGCAATAATAGGTGCTGTAAGCCTTTATTTCTACAAAGATTTACAGACAAGTCAAGAAATGCAAGACTACGAGTTTGCAATGCAGAGCAGCGATCCGCTTGTGTTGCAGAACTATTTAGACCGATACAAAGATGCCCCCGAAGCACATCGACTCGATACAGGCACACTTGGACAGGCTGAAAATGGTTGACGCAGAATGGACAAACACACTTGTGAATAATTCAAAGAATGCTTTCGAGGAGTATCTGGATAAACATCCGGACACCCCGTATAAGTCTTTAATAATACATAAAATAGACTCCATAGACTGGGAACAAACAAAAACAAAGAACACTATCGAGGCTTTTCAGGATTATCTTGCAGAGCATCCGAACGGCGAACACGTTGATGAAGCAGACACAAACATAAAGGAATTGAAAACAAAAACGGTTCTGCCGGAAGAAAAGGAAATGGTTCAGAACGTTTTCAGACAATTCTTTCAAAGCATAAATTCAAGAAACGAGAACGGACTCGTAGTCACTTTGAGCGAGATTATAACATCATTCATCGGCAAAGAGAATGCATCGCGGAGCGACGCCGTTGAGTTTATGAACAAGCTTTATAAAGAAGATATAGCGTCAATGAACTGGCGTATAAACGGATTTAGCATCACAAAGAAAGAAGTCGGCGATGAAGAATACGAGTATTCGGTTACGTTCATGGCATTGCAAGATATTGTATATTCAGGCGATAAAGGCACTAAGCAGAATAAATACAAGATAAGCGGCAAGATATCTCCTGACGGAAGGATATCATCTTTAAATATGATAAAGATAATAGAATGATATTATATTGCATCAAGGTGTGAACTGACATAAAGCAAAATCGGCTCACACCTTGATTTGTTTTTATGAAAACAGGAAGAAATATAAAACACTGGATAACACCAATCATTATAACCGTTGCTGCTATATTGACAGTTTTAATATCGGTTTTCGTTTATAATACACTCTATTCATACAAGGATATGATGAAAACCATTGCCAATGTAGAGCATTATTCTTATTATACCATATACTCCGACAATAAGCCTTTGCTTTATTTCAGTTCGCTGTCAAAGGACTCTTTGATAGAAAATGCGTCAATAAAAGAATCTTATACATGTAAAGAAAAAACAGTTATGTCAGGTGTTTGGATAAACAGACTGATGATGTTTCCATCTTGCAGAGGACGTATAATAACTGTTTATAAAGAGCCGGAACACGCTTCATACATAGAGAACACAAAAGACTTGAAGTATTTCATAACACGTCAGTGCGACTCGTTGGAAAAGAAATACAAAGGAATTAAATCTGAAACAAAATATTATGTTCCTCTTGGACAGAATTTTGAATACTGGCGTC
>CALGRN010000106.1 GCA_937880835.1 uncultured Prevotella sp.
GGGGCGTCCGTTCGAACGTGCTGTGCGTCTCGGCCTCGCAGTCTTTATAATGCGTGAAGGCGTACATCGCCATCACCGTCCAGTCCTCGGTGAGGTCGCCGGAGAGCGAGACCTCCGCGCCCTGCGAGCGCGTATGGCCCTCGAAGTAATACGTCGTCTGGTTGTTGACCGTCTCCGCAACCGGCGTGTTCTCCTGGTCGATGTGGAAATAGGAGACGGATGTATCATATTTCCATTTGTGAGCATATGCAGTGGTACTCGTATGGGAAACAGGAACAAGATACATCAGTGTGCCGTGATAGGAGCATTACCGCAGGATTTCAATTTCAGTGGAGAAAAAACCGAATTGATTATAGGAGATAATAATATCATACGCGAAAATGTGGTCATAAACAGGGCTACACACACCGGTGGAAAGACTGTCATAGGAAGTGACAATTTTCTTATGGAAGGTGCGCACATATCACACGACACGAAAGTGGGCGACTCATGCGTTTTCGGGTATGGAACTAAGATTGCCGGTGAATGTGAGATTGGAAACGGAGTTATATTTTCGAGCGGTGTCATAGAAAACGCTTCAACACGTGTAGGTGACAGAGCGATGGTTCAGGCAGGAACAACTTTCTCGAAAGATATTCCTCCTTATATAATTGCAGGTGGAAGTCCTGTTGCGTATAACGGTGTAAACAAAACAATGTGTGCATCAGACGGAATTAACGAAAAGGTTATAAAGCACATCATGAATGCTTACAGATTGCTCTTCCATGGTCAAACAAGCGTGTTCGATGCCTGCATGCAGATAGATGAACAAGTGCCGGACAGCGAGGAGATACGCAATATCGTGAATTTCGTAAGAAATACGAAGTTAGGTATAATAAATAAGATGTAACAATTCGTACTTGTAATTCTATTTTAACAATATAATTGTTTTGCATTGCAAAAGCAATCTTTTTGTATCCTGAAAGTTATTGTTTTGCAATGCAAAACAATAACTTTTGAAATACTTCTTGTAAACTTATTGTTTTCAACTATATTAAACTGAATTAATCGGACTCATCTTGATATAATAGTTTCTCTGATGTGTGGATTTGCAATCTTGTTTCGTTTGCGGGCATTCTGTCATGTGTAAAGGCTGTTTCTGATGATGTCTGCTATTTTTTCCAAATACTTTTTGTCAACATCGTCAAACGTATTCAGCTCCGTACTGTCTATATCAAGCACGCATTTAACATTTCCGTTGCCGTCGAAAACAGGAACAACTATCTCGGAACGGGACAATGACGAGCACGCAATATGCCCCTGAAACTGCTCTACGTCGGGCACGATAAGAGTCTCGCCTCTATCCCACGCCGTTCCGCAAACGCCTTTTCCGCGCTTTATACGAAAGCAGGCAAGGCTTCCCTGAAACGGTCCGAGCCGCAGTTCTCCGTCATCAACCATGTAGAAACCTACCCAGAAATATCCGAGAGCATCATGTATGGCTGCCGTTATGTTAGCCAACACACCGGTTTCGTAATTCTCTCCCGCAACAAGACTGTCAATCTGCGAAACCAGCTGTATGTATATTTCCTCTTTATTCATCGTATTGAGATAAGTTGAAGGCATTATATAATCTGCAATACCTCCTGCAAATCATTTACCTTTTTAAGATTATCAATTATTATCTGAACATCTTCACGGTCGTGGACTCTTATTTCCAACACGCCTGAAAATATTCCTTCATTGCTCGTAACGGTTATTTTCTTTATGTCAATATGCAGTTCGTCAGAAAGAACATCAGCCACATCGTGCAGCATTCCGCGCCTGTCAATACCTCTTATTTCTATCGTTGCATCGAACAGAAGATGCTTGTACATCTTCCATTTGGCATCCAGAATACGATTGCCGAAGCTCGTTTTCAGCTTGGCAGCAACCTTGCAGGAACGCTTGTGTATCTCTATATGGTTTTTATTGTCGATATATCCCAACACGTCATCGCCCGGAATGGGATGACAGCAGGTAGGGAACACATATCTGTTTATGTTCTCTTCTGTTATGTATATGGGTTTCTTCTTGCTGAAATCCTTATCTACGACAATCATTTCGGACTCTTTCTCGTCGCCATCCTTGTCTTTTTTCTTGTCGTGTGCAAGGAAAGGAACATACTTTCTCCAACTGATCGAAGATTGTATCTTTTTCTTTCCAAGTATTTCATCAAGATCTTTGTCTCCGAGAACTATTGTCTTGTCTCCGATAGAGTGTAAAAGACTTTCATGCTTCTGTATGTTGTGATAAGCGCAAAGTTTGTCAAGCACTGACGTGGTAAGCTCCATATCATGTACTTTAAGCCAATCGTTAAGAATCTCTTCGCCTTTTCTCTGTATCTCACGGCTGTTCCGTCGCAGGACGGCTTGTATCTTTCCTTTCGCCTTTGCCGAAGAAACGAAGTTCAACCACGACTCTTGCACGTGCTGAGACTTGCTCGTAAGTATCTCAACTTGATCGCCGCTCTGCAACTTATGGCTTAAAGGTACAAGTTTATGGTTTACTTTTGCACCTATACAATGAGTTCCGAGCACTGTATGTATCTGAAATGCGAAGTCGAGAGCGGTACTTCCGGCAGGCATCGTTTTTATCTCGCCTTTGGGTGTGAAAACAAATATCTCTGATGCAAAGAGATTAAGTTTTATTGCATCAAGAAAATCCATAGCATCCGGTTGCGGGTCATCGAGTATCTCTTTTATAGTGCGCAACCAGTCGTTAAGTTCTCCTTCATCCTCCGTTATCTCGTTTCCTTCCTTGTATTTCCAATGGGCAGCAAATCCTTGTTCGGCAATCTCGTTCATCTTGTCGCTTCTTATCTGCACCTCAATCCATTGTCCCCTGGTGCTCATCAGAGTGACGTGAAGAGCCTGATAGCCGTTAGCTTTCGGGTGATTGAGCCAATCTCGAAATCTGTCAGGATGAGATTTGTATATCTTGCTTATTGCAACGTATATGTTGAAGCATTCGTTTATCTCGTCTTCACGAACCTTAGGAGTGAAAATTATTCGTACGGCAAGAATGTCGTATATCTCATCGAAGGTTACATGCTTGCTCTGCATCTTGTTCCAAATGGAATAAGGACTCTTGACACGAGCCTTGATTTCATATTTGATACCCATTCTGTCGAGAGCCATTCTTATGGGATCGGTGAACTGCTTGAACAATTCGTCGCGCGCACCTTGTGTCAAAGCGAGCTTGCTGTCAATCTTTGCGTATTCTTCCGGATGCTCATATTTGAAGCTCAGATCTTCAAGCTCGTTCTTTATCTTATTCAATCCGAGACGGTTGGCAAGCGGCGAATAGATGTAAAGAGTTTCTCCGGCAATCTTATATTGCTTGTTGGCAGGCTGGCTTTCGAGGGTTCTCATGTTATGCAACCTGTCGCATATTTTTATAAGAATAACCCGAATGTCATCATTCATCGTAAGCAATAGCTTCTTGAAGTTCTCTGCCTGCCCCGACGCTTTTTCTCCAAATATCCCTCCACTGATTTTTGTTAAGCCGTCAACTATCTGCGCTATCTTCTGACCGAAGATATTCTCAATGTCTTCTACCGTATAATCGGTATCCTCAACAACGTCATGGAGCAATGACGAACAGATGCTCGTAGAACCTAATCCCATTTCCTCGCAGGCAATCTGAGCTACTGCTATCGGATGCATTATATAGGGTTCACCCGACAGTCGCTTTACTCCTTTATGAGCCTGGCGTGCAAAATTGAAAGCCTTAGTTATAAGATCGACCTTCTTCCGATGACGTGATTTCAGATAAGTATCCAACAAATGCTGAAAAGCATCATTGACAAGATTCTCTCCGGAGATTTCTTTCTCGTTCTCTTTGACACTGTTGTTAATGTCGTCCATAGGTTGTCCTTTATTGTAAAATTCAAGTTTCGTAAGTTCTATTGTATCTTCACAAACAGAGTAATTGTAAATTTCAAAATACAGCTATCTTACTTCTTTTCTGTTCTTGCCATGATTTGACCGTCAAATTCTTAAAACATGACATAATCAAACATTCGGTAATCTGTTATCTGATTCAGAATATTGTTTATTTAACCCTAATCTTCTTTCCTGCACGAATGCTGGAACCGCTTATTTTATTTAGCTTTCTAAGTTTCTTAACGGTAGTATTATTACGTGCTGCAATTTCAGAAAGAGTATCTCCGCTGCGTACCGTCACGCTCTTGTTTCTGCTTTTTTTATGATGCCTGCGGCTTTTCTTGCTACTATATGATTTATGTCTTCCACGTTTGGAATAACTCTTTCTGCTGCCATAAGCAGAACGGTAACGGGTATAAGTGGGTACATCATCATTTACATCTACCTCTGCACGCTTTGTAAGAAGTTCTTCCACATTATAATTATATATAGAATCTTCGTTGTCTATGAAAAGATTTACCATATTCGCAGGCAAACGAACAGAAGACACTTCATTGTTTCCGTTTATTATATCACGACGATATTGCGGGTTAAGTTCACGCAACTGACCTGTCTCTATGCCAAGAACTTTCGCGATTTGTTCAAAATGTATGTCCTTATTTACCATAACAGTATCGGTCTTTGCCGGTAAATCTGTCATCATCGGACATATATTATGCTCGCAATAATAGTTCATTATATAGTTTGCGGCAATGAAAGCCGGCACATATCCGCGCGTTTCTTTTGGCAGATAAGGATATATTTTCCAATAATCAGTCTGTCCATCTGCACGATGAATTGCCTTGTTTATATTGTCAGGACCGGCGTTATAAGCAGCTATTACAAGAGTCCAATCGGCAAAGATATTATACAAATCGCGCAGATAACGTGCTGCTGCATAAGACGCTTTTACGGGATCACGACGATCGTCAACAAGCGAATTTACCTTTAAGTCGTATCTTTTTCCGGTATTAAGCATAAACTGCCAAAGTCCTGTTGCACCCACTCTGGACACTGCAAGCGGATTTAATCCGGACTCAATGACAGGCAAATATTTCAGTTCAAGGGGCAAATTGTATGCTTCAAGAGCTTGTTCAAATATCGGCATGTAGAAATTCGACGCTCCAAGCATAAAACTTACAGAACGGCGAAGATGCCCGCTGTAACGGTCGATGAATTGCTGAACCACATCATTATATGGCATCTCTATGACCGTAGGCAACTTTTTAAGACGTTCCATGTAAACTTCTTTCGGGAATACAGGATTGACATCGCGCATATGACATGATGTATCCGGTCTTAAATAAGTCTTCGTATTATATAAATTCATCAGACTATCAAGCTCGTAAGTCATTGCTTCCGGAAGGTCTATGACTTCTTCTTTTCCTTCCGCATTAATAACCGTTATCTCATCATCATTGACTTCTTCGTCATAATCATTCTCAATCTGAGCCTGCATAATGCAGTTACCGGAGAACAGCATTGCGGCAATTAACAGATAATTCTTCTTTTTCATTTATTTCGTTAAATATTAATGCTAAGGCACCATCAGTTATACATCTTTCCAATATACCATAAGACTGTGATGCATACGAAGCTGATTTATTACATATTTAACTGACATCGCCTTATACTTATTACTATATCTTATTTAAAATCATTTATATCTAATTCGTAAATAGTATTCTATTTAATACTCATAATTAACTTTCCTCAACGGCAATATATGTTACTTAATGTCAGAAACAGAGACTGCATTGCAGTCCTAATGCTGTGTTTGCAACAGGATTTCGTGCTGTCACTATCGTATTTCCGTTTATTATAGACGGTGAGACCTTCAAACTCAGATCTCTCGATATGTCAAATTCCGACAAAGATGCATCCACATAAGCATCGATAACAGATAAAGCATACACTCCTACCATTACGAAAAAGCTCAAATCACGCCATCGTCTGTAACGATCTTTACGCCTTCTGAATAAATCTTTATACCTTGAAGCATTCTCATCGGTAATCTTTGTGCCTAAATGGAGAAACTGATTGTAGCTTTGAGTATTTGGATCGTTGTCCATTATGTCTAAGTATGCCTGTGAATAGTCATTATACATCTGATTATTCCAACTCATAGCGTAAACGCATCCAACAAATCCTCCATAGACAAGTGGAAGTTTCCAATACTTCCTGTTATATATCTGTCCGGCTCCGGGCAACACTATCGCAAGCCAAAGAGCCTTTTTGGGGTTCGGTTTCCAATCGGTACGGTCTTGCTTCTTACTTGTTTTTACCTTTTCATCTGCAACATTTCGTGCAATCATAAGGCTGTCTTCTATCGACACAGGCATCATTTCGCTCTCGAACATTCTCATATCTTCAACATTGAACGTATCTTTCAATGCTATTGCCAAAGTATCTCTATCCGGACTTTGGGCGTATATAAACATTGCATTTGTCATCAACATGAAACAGACAACTGCAAAGTTTCGTAATATCGAGAACTTATTTGTATTCACTTTTATTGTTCTTTCATTCTGTCGAACACATTCATTATATGCTCCAATTCTTCCTCATTGGAGAACGGAATAGTAATTTTTCCCTTTCCTTTCGATGTGCAAGTCATCTGAACCTTTGTGTTCATGAACTGCGAAAGACGTTTTTTCAAGACATTGAATTCTTCCGATAAAACTGTCTTATCGGTAATCTTCCTTTTAGATATTTGCAAATCTTCACCGCTATTCAATTTCTGTACAATATCTTCTACCTTACGAACGGAGTAGCCATTCTTCTGAATATCTTTGAAAACCCTTATTTGCATGGCAGGACTTTTAAGCGAAAGCAATGCTCTTGCATGCCCCATGTCAACTTCTTTCTTTTGAAGTGCCATCTGGACTTGTGCCGGAAGTCGGAGCAAACGAAGATAATTGGATATGTTCGTACGACTTTTTCCTACACGTTCCGATACCTTTTCATGCGTCATTCCGTCTGTGGAAAGCAACTGTTCGTACGCAAGCGCAATCTCAATCGCATTCAAATCCTCACGCTGAATATTCTCAACGAGAGCCATTTCCATTACGTTCTCGTCATTTATAGTACGGATATAAGCCGGAATAGCTTTCAATCCTACCATTTGAGATGCTCTCCAACGACGCTCTCCGGCAATTATCTGAAAACGATTTTCGTCAACCTGTCGTAGCGTTATAGGCTGAATAATGCCTATTTCCTTTATACTGTTTGCCAAATCACGCAACGCTTCATCGTCAAATTCGCGTCGCGGCTGGTTCGGGTTAGCTTCGATATGCTCTATTGCGATTTCGTTTATCGTAGAACTTCCTTTCGGTTGCACACTATCTGTCGATATAAGTGCATCAAGTCCGCGCCCCAATGCATTGTTTTTTGCCGATATATTGTATTTTTTGCGTACTGCCATTTTATTATTCTTTGGTATCTCAGAGATTGTTCAAGCTGACATATATTCGTTGTTTTCTAACAATTCATCACATGGATATGCCTGTTTATCTTCTCCTTTTTATTTGTTTTTGTTTATTATTTCCTTCGCCAAAGCAAGATGATTCTTGCTTCCCGTCGAATCTGCATCATACAAAATAACAGGCAAACCATGACTCGGGCTCTCGCTCAATTTCACATTTCGCTGTATTACGGTTTTAAAAACAAGCTCTTGGAAATGCCGTTTCACTTCATCGTATATCTGATTTGCCAATCTTAGACGACTGTCATACATAGTAAGTAGAAAACCTTCTATCTCCAAATCTGGATTTAGTTTGCTCTTTATTATCTTGATTGTGCTAAGCAATTTGCTTATACCTTCAAGGGCAAAATACTCGCACTGCACGGGGACGAACACCGCATCTGCCGCGCAGAGGGCGTTCAGCGTTAAAAGCTCCAGCGAGGGCGGCCAGTCG
>CALGRN010000107.1 GCA_937880835.1 uncultured Prevotella sp.
CCCTGTGCGTGTCCGAATAACCTTGCGTGTCTGCATTTACAGCAATTTGCGTGTGCTATTATTGCTTCGGGACAAACACAGTGTGCAATACGTCAAATACGTGTTAAAAAAACGTTTTTCAAAAGTTATCCTTTTGCAGCGTGAAAGGATAACTTTCAGGATGCAAAAGGATAACTTTTACATTGCAAAACAATAACTTTTGAAGGGCAGTTTGCAACTTCTTGATTTTCAGCTTTATATAAAGCCGTATTTTATATATGTTATCTCAACGCCATATATGTGCCGTCGGCAGCAGCCATTTTTACCTCGAAAAGCCCTGCTTGGTCCATAGTGACGTTAATTTTCTTGCCATTCTGCATATTCGCTTGAACAGTTCCGTCACCGTTGAAGCGGAAAATTTCTTTCGTAACACCGTCTTTCTTCATGCTCCAAGAATTGTTTTCCTTGTCATAAATAAAGCTGTAAACATCTCCGTCGGGCTTTGTTATCTCGTATCCGTTCTGTAAATATTTTACAGCATAAATCAATCCGTCGTCACCTTTTATATTGGTTGTCTTGCCAACGTTATTCGCAATCGGATTGTTTCCTGTCCAGAACTCGATTGTGTTCAGCACCAATGCATCCACCGCTCCGCATATTCCGTAAGCCGGCGAGATAATTAAGAAAATCAATTCGTTGATGAATTTGTTATTTGTAGCTCTCTTGTTCCATTGCGCCAGTTTGTTAAACAGTCCGAAAGAACCTACGCAAGAACTCATGATAACTGTGCCTGCCATTGCAAACACCACCGTTTTAAATCTTCTAATTTTCATAATTTGATTAATTAAGATTATTAATTCATATCATAAATGTAAGATTAATAGGCAACGACAGTATAGTCGTCAACCAACAAAAACAAACATTTATCGAAGCAAAAGTAATGATTTATTTTTTACTAAGAGTATTTTCTGTCAATTTTAACGAATGATTTTTATCCTGCAAACAATAATGTTTATAACAAAAACCGAAATCTTATCGCTTGCCTTTTGTTATTGAACATGATTTTCGATACTGCTGTTTCAGAGGGCAAAAGTATGTTTTCCGAGTGCAATGAATAAGATTGCAAGACACATAACAAACGCTTTGAAACTATGCTTTGTATTGTACTGGAAATCAATATGTTTAAAAATGCCTTTCAAAAGTTATTGTTTTGCATCGCAAAAGGATAGCTTTCAGAACTCAAAAGGATAACTTTTGCGATGCAAAACAATAGCTTTTGAAATACGTTTTTTTAACTGATATTTTGTATTTCGGTTGTTCTCAAACCGTTTTACTTCAATTTGCAGCGTATGGAAACAATGTTTATGAAGGTCTGTTGGCGGTCTATGAATACGTTGTGTGAACAGTTTTCCAAACATAACACATTGTCTTTGCCCAATAAAGACTCCATATCTGCTATCTGACCGGCAGAGAAAAGTCCGTCGTCAGTTCCGTATATAGCCATTACGGGGATGTGTTTTGCTTTCAGACGGCTAACGTTTTCGGTTATGTCAAGAACTGTATATTTCTCATTCCACCAAAAACCTGCGGGTGCACCGTATGCCGTTTGCGGCGGAACGGATTTCATTTCAGCACTCGACTTCACGCTTTCATACATCTTTTTCACTTCGTCCGAAGGTTGTTTGGGAGTATAAAAACCGTTGCTCATGGCATGCATCAGACAGAAAGAGTTGTATTCGAGCGATGTCTTATCCATACTTTCGAGCATTTCTACATATCGCATATTCTCACTGTCGTTGTTGTTTCGATAGATTGTTTTTATACGCGAGATGATGTTTTCATAAGTTTTCTGCAACGATAAGGGAGTGCTTAAAAGAACAATTCCGTTCACTTTGTCGGCGAATTTCTCTGCAAACAACACCGTAAGCATTCCTCCGAAGCTGTGACCGATTAGTGTCGCGGTTGTTATTCCGTATTTGTCATATATCAGATTCAGGTCATTGAATGTCTGTTCAAATGTGTATAGCGCGTTCTCTTTTGTGCTTCGCCCTTCTCCCCGCCTATCGTAAACGATGACATGAAAGCCCTTTTCGGCAAGTTTCTCTGCTGTTGTAACCT